>OMOF01000845.1:14431-14557 GCA_900290375.1 Candidatus Desulfosporosinus infrequens | reverse complement strand
TACACAGATTAACACAGAATAAATACATTTTGGCTCTAAACTACAAATCGCTTGTAACTCAATATCCCCTTTATCCTTTGTCTGTGTGTTTCTATCTAATCGTTCTTAATCTGTGTAATCTGTGTA
>OMOF01000845.1:3421-14424 GCA_900290375.1 Candidatus Desulfosporosinus infrequens | reverse complement strand
TTCCCCAAGGCGTATTTACAGTGTTTTTCCTTGTAGGTATAAAAAAATGCGGGATTTTAGGTTCATATTGTTTGATGTAGGTGAAAAAATGACGAAAAGAAAAAATAATACTAAGACTGCAAATCTCACCCTGGGGGGGATTACTCTGGGATTTATGCTCAGTTACCCGTTCCATGCGGGTTTTTTCGGCGGGCTTATCTCGAGTGGATGTAGTGCGGGAATGATTGGCGGGCTTGCCGATTGGTTTGCTGTGACAGCGCTTTTTCGACGTCCCTTGGGAATTCGACCGGGCAAAGTAATTCGCACTGAGATAATTCCACAGAACCGAGAACGGATTTTTGCAGCCTTGGCAGATATGGTACAGCATGAATTACTTTCTCAAGACATGCTACGCCGTAAATTATCCACTTGGGACTTTTCAGGCGTGCTGCTTCGGATTTTAGGTAAGCAGGAGGTTAAGCTTGCTTTCGAACTCTTGCTGAGGAATCTTGCCGAGGATTTTGATCGACAGCTGGAGCAAGGAGAATCCACGCGGATTATTCAGGTCTTACTCCAAGAGAACTTAGATAGGATGAATCTTTCGCAAACTTTGGCGGAAATTATTGAGTTTTCATTAAACCACGGAAATGTCGATCAGCTTTTGAAAGCTATCTGCTGGGCACTCAATGAATACATGGAGCAACCTGAGGTCAAGGTTGCCCTAATGAATATGCTGGAAGCAGCTTTGCTAAGGTATGGCGAAAATAATCCTACTCGTAAAATGGTCGTAAAGTTCCTGCCCGCGCCCTCTGTTCTGGCGCATGGTCTCCAAGAAAAGGTCAAAACGGCCCTGCAGGACGGTACAGTTGAGCAGTGGCTTAAGGATTCTCTGCTCCGCTTTGGGTTGGAAATTAAGACGAATTCTCTGCTTCAAGAAAGTATTAATCGGTTTTTTCTTACCATTCCGTCGTTCATAGGGACAAGCCTAGAAAAAGTGCCATCTGTGCTTTTGCTCTTTATGAAGGACTTAGGGAACAATTGGGATGAGCATCTTGGCAGAATAGCAAGCAATCGCACCTTTAGGTTGAAGGTGGATGAGAGGGTCAAACTTACCCTTGAAAAACAGATCGGCTTCCATCACGAGGCTATTGGACGTATGGTTCATGAAGGTCTTGACCCTCTGACAGATGACAAGCTTGTTGAATTGATCGAGGACAAGGCCGGCAATGACTTGCAAATGATTCGGATTAACGGATCGGTAGTAGGCAGTCTGGTCGGTATGTTGATCTATCTGCTTGGGGTGGTGTTAAAATGAATTATCACAGAAGGGCGAATATTACCCTGACCGTAGTCTTTCTATTTTTCTTAGGTTCTGCCTTGCTGGAACATTTTAACCCAGATAGCTTTGGAATCAAGCTGATGGTTTTCGTCTCGGAAGCGGCCTTAGTAGGTGGAATTGCGGATTGGTTTGCCGTAACAGCGATTTTCAAAAAGCCACTGGGTTGGGGCTATCATACCGCCCTGATTCCTCGCAACCGCGCAAAAGTGATTGAAGCTGTGGCGTCCATCGTCCAAACAGAGTTACTGAACATGAATATAATTCGTAAGAAAATTGAGGGGATTCCTTTTATTGAGGGAATTCTTCTCAGCGTGGAGAAAGCAGGTGGATCAGCTTACCTAACTGACCTGATTTTAGTATATCTAAGGAGCTATGCAGAAAAACAGGATCCAGCTCAACTGGCTGAAAAACTAGCCGTTTTTATCCGATCCACGGCGAAGACTTGGAACTTGGCGCTCAGAGTGCAGAGCATAAGTGAGTGGGCGTTACAACAGGGATATTTTGATTTAGGACTGGATCGCTTAGCTGAAGGGCTCTGGGATAAAGCCGCTGATGGAGAAACACGTCAGAGTATTCTCAGTTATCTCGAAGAAATTAAAGCAGAGAAAGTAGGCAACGGAGGGTCAATTTTTCGTACCTTGATGGGCTTTGTGGAAATGTCAGATGGGTTAAACCTCGATGAAGCTGCCGATGCGCTGCAAGTGGAACTCCTCCTAACCTTACGCAAATTTAGAGACCCGCTCGATCCCTTGCGTAGTAGTCTAAAGGAAACTATTCTCAATAAAATAGAAGAACTAGAGTGTGATGACCTGTTTAGTGCTCAAATCGAGCAATGGAAAGAGGACGTATTAACCGATGACCTATTGAGCAAATTCTTGGCATCTCTACTTGAGACAGCGCGAACCCTAGCCCTATCTTCTTCAACTCTCGCGGAACCGAATGCCCTATATCGTGCGATTCACCCTAGCCTGGAGAAATACTGGGTCAGGATTCAGCATAACTCAGAACTTCAGGAGAAGGTCAATTCATTCCTGGTGGATACCTTCTGCCGGGTGATTCAAAATGAGCATGACCTGATCGGTGGTATGGTCAGAGAGACCCTTGCCGCGTACACGGATCAGGACCTCAATCAATTTATTGAGGAGAAAGCAGGTAATGATCTCCAATGGATCAGGATTAATGGATCAATGATCGGTGGTCTCGTGGGGCTGGTCTTATTTATGTTCTTGAATTTTGTCTATGACCCCTACATCTTGCCAGCGTTGATGAACGTTATGACTTACATTTTCCATCAAGCTTGAGCATAGTACCCTGTTCTGTTTTCCTTCGGCGTGAATATCTAAGGCATATGAAAGAAAATAACAAGTCAAAGATGCCTTGGATATTGTCTACGACAAACGCTTAGGAAGGAGGAAGGGGCATGGTCCAATTTACGGATCACGAGCTGGAAATTATTGAAGTAGCGCTGGTACGGTATATGAAAACGTTAGAAAGTGGAATTTTTGCGGAGCGTGAACGGGCAAGGATTCAAGTAATTCTAGAGAAAATCGACTTGTTTCCTGAGGTAAAGGAAACACCACAGTCTCCAGCGATCTCTTTGGATCCAACGACGAGACGCCCACTTTTATAAGCGGGCGTCTCGCCAGTTCTCCACTTCAGAGAGAGGTTGGGGTAGGTATACATGATTCATTTAAGAAAAGTGTTGCAAGACGCTTTATAATCGTGCTAGAATATCAGGTATAAAGGTGTGCACAGCCGATAGTCTTTGGTTGGAAAAAAACGAAAGCAAAGCAATGGCGCTTTGAAGATACTCTCAAGATTGCAGAGTATCTTCTTAGGTGCCTTTTTTTTTGCAGAGGAGGAATGTTTATGGATACGGGAGATACAAGTTTTGTTTTGATTTCGACAGCATTGGTTTTTCTGATGACCCCCGGTTTAGCGCTCTTTTATGGTGGTATGGTGCGTAAAAAGAACGTTCTCAGTACCATCATGCATAGTTGGATCGTCCTTGGTATCATGTCTTTACAATGGATTTTAGTGGGATATACGTTGGCCTTTGGTCCAGACTATCACGGTATAATTGGAAGTTTAAATTGGTTGGGTTTGAATGGAGTTGGGGTAACTCCCAATGCGGACTATGCAGCGACCATTCCTGCCATTGTTTTCATGGCCTTTCAAATGATGTTTGCAGTTATCACTCCCGCCTTAATCAGCGGTTCTATCGCAGAACGGATGCGCTTTTCGGCCTTTATTGTATTTGTTCTAATGTGGGCAACCTTTGTTTATGATCCTTTGGCCCATTGGATCTGGGGTGTCGGTGGTTTCTTAAGGAATCTGGGTGCCTTGGACTTTGCTGGAGGAAATGTGGTCCATATTAGTTCGGGATATTCTGCCTTGATCGTGGCTATGATCCTCGGAAAACGTAAAGGACTCGGCAAGGAATCAATGGCACCGCATCACATACCAATGACAATTTTAGGTGCAGGACTCCTTTGGTTTGGTTGGTTTGGGTTTAATGCCGGGAGCGCCCTGGGCGCGAACGGCTTAGCGGCTATGGCCTTTGTGAATACAAATACCGCCGCAGCTGCAGCATCTATAGCTTGGGCGGTAGTGGAACGTCTCCACAGAGGAAAATCCACCGTCCTTGGTGCCGCCAGCGGTGCGGTTGCTGGATTAGTAGCCATAACTCCAGGTGCGGGTTTTGTAACGCCACTCTCCTCTATCTTCATCGGTTTGGTTGGCGGTACGATTTGTTATTTTACCATCAGTGTGATGAAAGCAAAATTTGGGTATGATGATGCTTTGGACGCCTTTGGTTGCCATGGAATTGGTGGGACATGGGGAGCTTTGGCAACAGGGATATTTGCCACTAAGGTCATCAATCCTGCTGGCAACAATGGCTTGTTCTACGGAAATGCTTCGCTCTTATGGATTCAGGTTGAGAGTGTCGTGATTACGATAGTGTTTGCGGTGGTAGCAACGTTCATTATCTTGAAAGCAATAAGCCTGGTGATGAAACTTCGTGTCAGTGAGGAACAGGAAACAAGCGGGTTGGATTTATCACTACATGGGGAAGAAGCATATCCAGATTTTATCTAAGCAGATAGAAGGCTGCAGGGGATTACAAAGCGTCTTCTCCTAAAGCGCCCCTTCTTATCGTATAGGCCTTTTCTAAAATCCGTTATCCTTTATCAGAGGATAGCGGATTTTTTTGTGGCGATCCCAGCCGTCAGAGGATGAAATAGATTTGCAAAGAGAGCTCCATGAGAGTACAATATTACCATATATTGCATAGTGTTCATTGTTGCAACTAATCGTGTAAATTTTTAGAATATGTAAAGTGGGTAGAGGTTTTTGCAATAAAAAATTTGACCTTAACTGACCATTGTACTAAAATAAAATTACTCGATGAGTAATATACTAAGTTGACTGCAGTGATGACTAATTAAGCGAATAGGGGGAATAATAAATGGGTTATCTCGTCCCAATGGTTGTAGAACAAACGAATCGTGGGGAGCGCTCCTACGATATATACTCGCGTCTTCTCAAAGACCGAATCATTTTTCTCGGGGGTGCAATTGATGATGATGTGTCCAATCTTATCGTAGCACAAATGCTCTTCCTCGAAGCGGAGGATCCAGAAAAGGATATCAATTTGTATATCAACAGTCCGGGGGGTTCGATCACAGCCGGAATGGCCATCTATGACACCATGCAGTACATTCGCTCAGACGTCCGCACGATTTGTATTGGGATGGCAGCCAGTATGGGGGCCTTCCTCCTTGCAGCGGGTGCGAAAGGGAAACGGGTTGCGCTTCCCAATTCGGAGGTGTTAATCCACCAACCCTTAATCGGCGGCCACGGTCTCTCTGGACAAGCGACCGAGATTGAAATCCAAGCTAAACAGCTGCTCCGGACCAAAGCAAAGATGAATAAAATCCTTTCAGAAAGAACCGGGCAACCGATAGAGAGGATTGAGAAAGACACCGATCGCGATTACTATATGACGGCTGACGAGGCAAAAGAATACGGACTAGTTGATCAGATTTTAGAGAAGGTAGAACCTACTAACGAGACCAAAAAGTAGGCAAGTGAGTGCAACATGGACAAAACGCAAGGGCGATTTAATCGTTCCTGTGTTTTGTTTTTTATTAGCCAGACGATTTCAACAGGATATTTATTTTCTGCGTCGAAATACTTAATTTAGTGATGAAGTTTTATCGTAGCAAAAGTTGTAGTAGAGTATGATGTTTATTTGGAGGAGTGACAGAATTGAATTTTAAGAAGCGGAGTCTTGGCTTTCAGGTTACGGCATTAATGGTGTTTATTGCTTTGGCTGCGGGGGTGGTCGGAACAATCGGAATCTATGGGATGAATCAAATGCACGATGCTTCAAATCAGGTTTATCAACAAGACGTGGTTCCGATGAACTTATTTTCGCAGATGCATTATGATGCCCAGGACTATAGGTCAAATGTCGTCTTAGCCGTTAGCGCACGCAGTCCTGAAGAGCGTCAGAACTTTTTGCTTAAAGTCGATCAGAAAAAAGATGCCATGCTAAAGGAGATCGCCAAGATAGAAGCCCTTCCGAAGTCGTCGGCAGATGATACATTGTGGAAGCAATTTAAAACTGCCTGGAATGATTATGTGGTGTCAGCTCAATTTACGACTCAATACGCAGAAGATGGACGGATGGACGAAGCGAAAGCCAATATGTTTGACGTAGCAGGACCAAAGAACCAGTTAGCAGGAGATATCCTGCAAAAGCTGATTAACTCCAAAATGAATAGTGTAAACTCAGACAGTATGGACAAAATGATGCTAATTTTTAAGAACGCTTCAACTCTTTCGATTATATGCATCGTGATTGATATTTTGATCAGCATCGTCATAGGCTGGGCATTGAGTCGGGCCCTCAGCAAGATGATGACTCATTTACTGCAAAATGCGACCGAAATTGCTGCTGGGGATATTGCCCGTAAGAAGAAGGCTCCTTGGAAAGTTTGGAATCGTGAAGAACTGGAACTACAAAAGGCCTTTGGTGATATGGTGACCTCCTTGAGAAGCACCATGACGGAAGTAGTCGACATGGCTAGCCAATTGGCCCAGACGGCTCAAGAGATGCGCCAAGGTGCTGAACAATCTGCTCAAGCCGCAGAACAAGTTGCTACATCCGCGACCGAAATCGCCAACGATGCTGAAATGCAAGCCAAGGAAATGACGGAAAACCAGGAACGGATGAGCCAGGTGATTGATGAACTAAAGCAAACTGAACAGAGCGCCGAAAAAGTAAGCCGTGCCTCCGGGCGTTCCGCGGAACTTTCCCGCGCTGGAAATCTGGCCCTCGGACAAGTGGTCAAGCAAATGGGTGAAATAGAGAGTCAGGTCCACAATTTAAACCAGGTGATCGGTGAGGTGGATGAAAAATCAGAAGAGATTGCCCAGACAGTGCAAATTATCGACAATATCGCGCAACAAACAAACCTCTTAGCGTTAAATGCCGCCATTGAAGCTGCACGAGCGGGAGAGAACGGACGTGGATTCGCAGTTGTGGCAGAAGAAGTCCGTAAACTCGCCGAGCAAGTTCAAACCAGCTTGATTGATATTTCTCAGCGAGTCCAGGAAATGCAGCAGGCTTCACGGAGCGCCCATCAAGGGATGAAAACTAGCATGGATAGCGTAAACCAAGGCAGTGCCTACCTAGAAGAAATCTCTCGGCAATTTAGTGTGATCCTCAACTCGGTGGAAGAAAGTGCTGGATTGGCACAGGATATTGAAGTCACTGTACAGAAGGTTCAAAAAGACGGAGAACAAATAAAAGTCGGCATGCAAAACGTCGTGAATCAGGCCGAATCTACTTCAGTTGGCACCCAAACCACAGCTGCCGCTGCAGAGGAACAAAACGCCTCTGTCGAAGAATTATTTGCCTCGGCAGAAAGCTTAGATGTTTTAGCCAAGAACTTGACGCAGTTAATGGGTCACTTTAAAATTTAACCCTAGATTTCTAACGGCAATTTGTCCAAGAAATCATGGAGAGCTTCGGAGCCTAAGCCAGCAAGAAACCACTCAGGGGCCATTCGGAGGGTAATATAGCCATTAACGTTTAAAGGGTCAGTGTAGTGCCAGGGACAATGGCCTAAGAATCCCGCCAAAATAACACCACAAGAGTATTCAATCGCCCAGATCATGGCTAAATAGACCAGTCCGCGGATCCACCAAGGATAAGTCCGTAGGTGAGCATGTAAGGGTTCGAGAAATATTGATAGACCATAGATGGGTATCATCACTAAGAAGGTAAACCCATGCATGCTTAAATCCCCTTTGAGGAGGGAGGCTAAACCTGTATAAATGACCTCGAGCACTAGGCCAATAATTCCGTAAATCAAGAAGCGTTTTAGTGTTTTCATGGATTTAGTATGGTTAGACAGGGTTAGAGCATGTATCATTGAAGCAGGAATGTTTTGGAAATGGGGGTAGCCCTTTTCATAGCTTCATAAGGGATAAGTGAATTGTGATATTAAAGGAGAGTGGAACAATGCGTAAAATTCGTAAAGCAGTGATACCAGCCGCTGGACTAGGAACTCGGTTTTTGCCAGCAACAAAAGCCCAACCGAAAGAGATGTTGCCTATTGTGGATAAACCGACCATTCAATACATTGTAGAAGAGGCTATTCAATCTGGAATTGAAGACATTATTATTGTTACAGGACGTAATAAACGGGCCATCGAAGACCACTTTGACCGCTCGATGGAACTAGAAGCATTTTTAGAAAAAAACGCGAAAGATGAACTCCTAGATTTGGTACAAGACGTCGCTCGAATGGCGGATATTTATTACGTTCGGCAAAAGGAAGCCTTAGGTTTAGGACATGCGATCTATAGCGCCCGAAAATTTATCGGCAATGAACCCTTTGCAGTCCTTTTAGGGGACGATGTCATCTATTCTGAAGTGCCTGCTTTGCGCCAAATGATGAATCATTATGAGCGCTATGGAGCAAGTATGGTTGGAGTCCAGGAAGTACCGCTTGAGGATACGTCTAAATACGGGATCGTGGATGGTGAAAAGTTTGCCGATCGTCTTTATCGAGCGAAGAATATGGTGGAAAAACCTCGTTCTGAGGATGCGCCAGAAACCCGCTTAGCCATAATGGGGCGGTATATCTTAAATCCAGAGATATTCCCTATTTTAGGGGTCCTTCAGCCAGGCAAGGGCGGAGAGATTCAGCTCACGGATGGGATTAAGGAACTGAGTCGCTATCAGGAAATCCTTGCGTATGAATTTGAAGGCCGGCGGTATGACGTCGGAGATAAGCTCGGTTTTGTAGAAGCAACCATCGAATATGCGTTACGCAGAACAGATCTTTCCGAAGACCTTATGAAATATTTAAAGGCTTTGGTTCTAAATACAAAAATTGTGGACTAGAGACTGAAATTAAATTTGGACTATGCTGCTTAATTTTCGCGAAATTTATGCACTGAAAGGAATCTTTTGGCATTTCTAAACGCTAGAGGACGGAAAATAGGCCAAGCTTTACAGCAAAAGTGACACGCTTCTCTCCTAAAAATTGGTAAAATATCAACGTACCATAATAAAAGTTTTAAGGAGGGAAGAGACTAATGAGACCACTGATACCAATGGACAAAAAGAGAATCGTGACCTTAGCAGGAACGTTGGTGCTAGCTGGTGCAGTTGTTGCGGCAGGGGTTTATGGCCCTAGTGTCTGGAAGGTTTTTAGACAACAAAGCTCCATCACTGACCAGGTAGTCATTCAATCTCCGGCCGTTGATGGTACTAAGGCTAGCGATGGAGCCCAAGGCACGGTGTTGCCAGACGGAACCGCTCCACCAGGAAAAGCCACGCCAACGGCGACAGCACCTAGTACGATCAGCCCGCCGCCACAAGTCGATGCCAGTTCCAAGAGCAAATATAGAGAACCGGACACCAAACAATTAGACCTGGCACCGTCCGTCGCCATGTTCTTCGGCGAAAACGCCTTAAGTAATGACGCTGAGACTTTAATCTATGGCGCCGCGTGGAACATCCACGAATATGTAGACGGTTATCTCTATGGGCCGGCGGCGGGTCCGCAGTTGAACGAACAAGACATTAAAAAGTATATTGTGTTCCACAAGACGCTCTTGGACAAGCAGATTAAGAACGAAGCGAATGCTTCCAAGGCTTTAGCTTTCACCGGATACCTAGATGTGCTTCTAAATAAAGGAATCGATGCGTTTGATTCAAAGGATAAAGCACGGATCGAACAGTTCCACCAAGAAATTCACGATCTAGATGCGCATCTCATGCGTAATGATGTAAATGCAAAAGTCTACGGAGCGACGCCATTTGCAACCAAACGGACATAATTTAGGCATCTGCTAACGCAAGGGATATAGGAATGAAATGAAGCTTAGCTAGAGTAAGATATGCGCTAACAAACCAGCTAAATTGTTTCCGAGGTGCACGGTGGCTCTTGTATTATGTATTAAACGTTAGAATAAATCAGTCAGTAAGCTAAGACAATGCTTAAGCATGAAAAAGCTGAATTAAGATAAATTATCTGAATTGAAAGGAATGATTATCTTAAAGTTAATTGGGGTCTTTTTGATAATTGAATAGACAACTAAATCATGTATGCTATGATCTTGGATTACAAGGTTAAACACTTTAGTTGTCGCATTTCCAAGCAATAAAAAATTGAATAGAAAAGTACAAGGCCTGCCGCAAAAGGGATAGGACTTGTACTTTTTTTAATGTATGTCTAAAATACCCTTGAGCTGGCAAAAATAGTAATAAAAATCCAGTTGAAGGAGATTTTGGTCTATATGCGTAAAATCAATTATTTAGTAGGAGCCCTAGCCTTAGGTCTTGGTGTAGCAGTTGGAACCCTGGGCGTAACTTTACTCACAAATTCGAGTTCCCCAGCATCATTTATCTCCAAACTACGTGGCCAAGACAAGATTCAAACAGTTGCTGGAGCGGTTAGTAACCCGACGCAAACCTCTCCACTCTCAAACACGGCACCGGATGCTCCAGTCGGAAACAATCCCCCCCTAGATGGGACTAATTTAAATTCGGATTCTACCTCTAATTCGGGAACGCAACAAAATGATCCTCTTTCCCTCGGGCAAAATGATGACAACAAGAATGCAGCAGGGTTAAGTCCCCAGAATCAAGAAATCATAACAGACTATAAGCAGGATATCGGGATTTTCTTCGATGCTTGGAAGTCCGTGGATATGGATAGCTTTCGCCTCAAACTGGCCAAAGCTTATACCGGGGAATTGTTCGAAAAACATGCACGGAGAGCGGAGGGATACTTGGTTCAAGGTCTAGGCTTAGATGTGAGTCAAATAACCTTTGATCGAGTTGACATCGAAAATGCAGATGCTAATACGGCTACAATTCGAGCGGATTACCGGTACACAGCAAGGGACTTTAACTTGGCAGATGCCACCCCTGTCGGGGAAGCACATGAACAGAATATACATGTACGTGTTAATCTGCTGAAACAGAATTCACGGTGGCTGATTACCGGTGAAAGTGTAGTGCAGTAAAAATAGAGACAAAGGGGTTACCTAACTAAATTGTGGTAACCCCTTTGTCTCTGTTTGATGTTTATAGTTGATTCCCCTGCAGAAAGTATAAAATGATATAAAATATCAAGTCACTGCAATTATTTTGGTG
>OMOF01000845.1:1294-3411 GCA_900290375.1 Candidatus Desulfosporosinus infrequens | reverse complement strand
TCAGGATGACAATAAAATGTGATATTAATAGCATGACAAGGGGTTTCTACAGCAGAATCATAGTTGTAAAACCCAATAAGTTGTAGTAAACTTTAGAACGATAAAGTATTCTGCAACTTAGGGTTAGATCGAGAAAGGGCTGAGGTAGGTGTTATTTCGAAAACGAACGCTGATTTTAATGCTGATTGATGCTATGTTGATCAACTTAGCAGCTTTCGGCAGTTTTTATTTGCGCTTCGAAGGAGACATTCCGTTAGAAAATTATCAAATATATTATCATACTGCCGTAGTTGGAACTATTTTATATATTGCAGTATTTTATGTTTTTGGATTATATAATCGACTATGGCAGTACGCAAGTACAGGGGAATTGCTCTCCATTGTTTATGCGGTAACCGTCGGAACGGGCGGAACGGCAGCAGTGGTTTATTTTTATGGCTTCTCTCAGGCTTCCACACTCCCATTTAGGCTACCGCATTCTGCGGCTGTGCTGCTGTGGCTGGCTATGGTCTTTCTAATTGGAGGTTCGCGTTTTATTTGGCGGATCTTACAGGAGAATGCCTTTGATCGCCATGTACCGGGGTCTCAAAAGCAGGTACTTATTGTAGGAGCAGGTGACGCTGGCGTATTAGCTGCACGAGAGTTAAAAAATCGCAATTATCGAGATGGACGTCCGATTGGTTTTATCGATGATAGTCGTGCAAAACAGAAGTTGAAGTTATTTGGCATCCCGGTTTTGGGTACCCGTAAGGATATTGCCCGCGTCGTAAAAGGGCACAGTATTGATGAAGTCATTATTGCCATGCCATCAGCCTCGGGTGAATCTGTTCGTGAGATCGTGCAAATCTGTGAAAAATCTGGGGTCGATCTGAAAATTATGCCTGGTGTCTATGACATCATTAGTGGGGATATCCGCGTCAATCCCATTCGACAGGTTCAGGTAGAGGATTTACTGGGGCGTGACCCCGTTTCCGTCGATTTAGAAGAAGTAGCGGGATATGTCACAGGAGAGACGGTGTTCATCACCGGAGCGGGTGGTTCTATCGGTTCGGAAATCTGTCGTCAGATTGCCAAGTTTAATCCTGGGAGACTGGTCCTACTCGGACATGGAGAAAACAGCATTTTCGACATTGAGCAAGAGTTGCGCGCCGAGCGGCCGGGGATAGACTACATAACAGAAATATTGGATATTAAAGATCGGGAGAAAGTTTTCTTAGTCTTCGAAAGATATCGACCGGGCGTTGTTTTCCACGCTGCAGCGCACAAACATGTTCCCTTAATGGAGAAAAATCCCGAAGAAGCCCTCAAAAATAATGTCCTAGGCACGCAGAATCTAGCTGAAGCGGCTGATCAAGTCCGAGTGAAAACATTTGTCTCAATTTCTACAGATAAAGCGGTCAACCCAACCAGTGTGATGGGAGCAACTAAACGAACGGTAGAAATGCTTATTCAAAGCTTGGATCTCCGTTCCCAGACTAAGTTTGTAGCCGTTCGATTTGGCAATGTTTTAGGAAGCCGAGGAAGTGTTATTCCCACGTTCAAGCGACAAATTGCCAATGGCGGTCCGGTAACGGTCACCCACCCGGATATGGTGAGATTCTTTATGACAATTCCAGAAGCGACTCAGTTAGTTATTCAAGCAGGGGCCATGGCTCAGGGCGGGGAAATATTTATCTTGGATATGGGGAAACCCGTTAAAATTGTGGATTTAGCCAAAGACTTGATCCGGCTTTCAGGCTTCGAGCCCGAGGTGGATATTAAGATACAGTTCACAGGAATTCGGCCGGGAGAAAAACTCTATGAGGAATTGTTAACTTCTGAAGAAGGAACAACTTCAACCAAACACAGCCGAATCTTTGTAGCGAAACCTAACTCTATTGATGCAAAAATTCTAGAAGAGCTCACACATATTGTGCGAGAACGAGGCAGCTATTTAACTGGGGATGAAGTTATCGAATTATTGCAGATGGTTATTCCGACCTTTCGAAAGAAAGTACCAGAAGAAGTAGCTAAGTGAGAATAAGGAGGACATTTAGGAAGATGATGACCGTGAAAAATGTAATTACCAGCCAAGATATCATTGCCAAAACCCTTAAAGAAAAGATCGAAAACCATAA
>OMOF01000845.1:0-1284 GCA_900290375.1 Candidatus Desulfosporosinus infrequens | reverse complement strand
GTGGTTGGGTTTGACATTAATGCGGCACGCGTTGAGCGTGTGAATGCAGCAGACAACTATATTGGAGATGTTAAGGACGAAGACCTTACGGATGTGGTGCGGAGTGGGGTCTTGATGGCAACCACGGATTTTTCTCGCTTAGCAGAATGTGACGTAGTGATCATTTGTGTGCCAACGCCCTTAACTATTACCCGTGATCCGGATATTTCTTACATTAGAGCGTCCACAGAAGCGATTGTTAAATATCTCCACCCGGGACAGTTAATCACCTTAGAAAGTACAACTTATCCTGGAACCACGGAGGAGGTCATTCTTCCGTTGTTGGAAAAGGCGGGCCTTAAGGTAGGCCATGACTTCTTCCTTGCTTTCTCGCCGGAACGAGTTGATCCGGGTAACAAGCGCTTCAGCACGAAAAATACCTCTAAAGTTGTGGGAGGAATGACCCCAGTTTGCCTCGAAATCGCCTACGCGCTTTACATTCAAACGATAGCTAATGTTGTTCCAGTGTCTTCCCCAGCCGCGGCAGAGCTGACCAAAGTCTTTGAAAACACCTACAGGGCCGTTAACATTGCCATGGTCAACGAATTGATGATGCTTTGTGACCGAATGGGAATTGATATCTGGGAAGTCGTTGAAGCGGCCGGAACTAAACCATTTGGCATCCAGACCTTTTACCCAGGACCGGGCGTGGGCGGTCACTGTATCCCAATCGACCCGTTCTATCTTACCTGGAAAGCGCGTGAATACGATTTCCATACCCGCTTTATTGAACTTGCCGGGGAAGTTAATGTCGAAGTTTCGTATTATGTTGTCAATAAAGTAGTGCGGGCCCTAAATAACGAGAATAAGAGTTTGAAGGACGCTAAGATTTTCGTCCTCGGTGTAGCCTACAAAAAAGACATCGACGATATGCGTGAATCACCAGCCTTAAAGATTATTGAACTCCTGCGCAGACAAGGGGCTAATATCACCTACCATGATCCATTCATCCCAGTTATCGAGCCACACGGTGGCAGTACAATCCATTTGGAGAGTTTGCCGTTGACAGATGAGGTGCTTGCCAATGCTGACAGCGTGCTGATCTTAACAGACCATAGCGCGGTTGACTATGAACGAGTAGTGGCCAATGCCAAACTTGTAGTAGACACCCGTAATGCTACGAAAAACGTTCTTAAGAATCGTGAGAAGATCGTTAAAATCTAAAATGATTGAAGCAAATAGAGATAATAGGTTTAAGGGGAATCAGTAGATTCCCCTTAAACCTATATGGGTGCAAGCGGGGGG
>OMOF01000911.1 GCA_900290375.1 Candidatus Desulfosporosinus infrequens | reverse complement strand
ACAGATTAACATCTAAATATTTTCCTTGGTATACAAAGTATAATGAAGTTTATAAAGATTATGTTATAAATAACGAAGAAAGAAATAAGCAAATTATTAGTGTGGCTAATGAACTAGTAAAATCTGGTAGAAAAGTACTTATTTTTGTAACACGTATTGATCATGGAGAAGTTCTACAGAAAATGGGTGGTGGTGAATTTCTCTATAGTTTACATCCTAAGAGAGATGAACTTATTGATTCTTTTAAAGATGGTAACATTAAATGTTTGATTTCAACATCTGTTTTAAATGAAGGATTTGATTTACCAATTATTGATGCAGTTATCTTAGCAGGGCCAGTAAAGTCAATTATTATGACTTTACAAAGAATTGGAAGAGCATTAAGACCTTATCCTAATAAATCAGATGCTATTATTGTTGATTTTGCTGATAACTGTTTATTCTTAAAAGATCACTTCCAAAGAAGATTTGAAAGATACATTTTAGAAAACTCTTGGAAGATAGAAAAGAGTATTGATGAATCATCTGAACAGACTAAGCTTGATTTGGATTGGTAAAATATGATAGATAAAAATGAGGTAGCAGCGCGTCTAACACAAGCAATATTACGAGCGAGACCATTAGACAGCATATATCATACAAGTAATATTAGTATGTCTGACATTTCTCAATGTATTCGTAAAACATTTTATAAAATGACAAAGACACCAATTGATGAAGGAAAACAACAAGAAGCTGATATAGTAAATCTAGTTATGTCTTATGGTAATCAGTTTGAAACTGTGATTGGTAATCAACTAGCATTAGCTGGTTTTTATCGAGGAAAGGTAAGACTTGGTGATCCTAGTGTTAATACAAGTGGTGAAACTGATCCATGTGCTATCTTTGAATCTGAAAATATCATCACAGAATGTAAAGGAACAAATGAGCAACATTATAGAAAGATTCTCGAATTATTAAAACAAGGAAAAGATGTGTCTGAAGTAGTAGATACATATTACACACAACTACAAGGATACTTATGGGCTCATCCAAATCCTCATATTCTTGGAATGATAATTATTGGCAACAGAAATATGGGTTACAATGATGGTATGCCTCCATTTATTAATATACCTGTTGAAAGAGATATTAAATGGAGAGAAAAGAATTATCCAAGACTAAATGAATTAAACAAAGGTCTAAAGGAAAGAGAGCCACCTAGAAGAGAGTTTGAATCAACTAGTTGGCAATGT
>OMOF01000634.1 GCA_900290375.1 Candidatus Desulfosporosinus infrequens | reverse complement strand
ATGGCGGGTTGAAAAAAGCTATCACCGACCTCAATATAACTTATCAAGATCTAGGCAACATTGAGGTGCCTATTCCAGAAAGTTATGATAAGTTTGAAGATGAGCGACTTAAGCATATTGAAGAAATAGCCTATGTTAATCAAACCTTGGCGACCTTAGTAAGTAAAAGTCTTTTAGACGGAAATTTTCCAATTATTCTCGGGGGCGATCATTGTATTGCTGCAGGGAGTATCTTGGGCACTCAGAGTGTATTGGGAAATATTGGTGTGATTTGGATCGATGCACATGGCGATTTTAATACCAGAGAAACTACTTTGTCGGGTAATTTGCACGGAATGTCGCTAGCAGCCTCAGCAGGGTTTGGCGCCTTGGAAATGGTCAAATTTAAAGCGAAGGATGTAAATTACGTGAACCCGCAAAAAGTTGTCTTAGTGGGTGCCAGGGATCTTGATGATCAGGAAGCAAAATCAATAAAAGCATCAGGAATTACAGTGTTTACAATGGCTGATATTGATGAGTATGGAATAAAAGAGGTAATGCTTAGAGCCTTAGAAATTGTATGCAAAGATACTGAAGGCTTTCATGTTAGTTTTGATATTGATGTCATGAATCCTAATGAAGCTCCAGGAGTAGGAACTCCTGTCAACGGTGGTTTTACCTACAGAGAGGCTCATCTGGCGGCAGAACTGATAGCCAATAACAAAAAATTACGTTCTTTAGAAGTTGTGGAAGTTAACCCTATTCTTGATCAAATGAATCAAACAGGCAAGTTAGCGGTATCCCTGATTTGTTCAATGATCGGTAAAAGAATTCTAGGTTCACTTTGAAGATCGGTAGTCACTTCTATCTTTTAGCATGATTCAATTATAATTGGAAAGATTTATAAGTGTGAACTTAGAGTCTTTTCAATTTTCCATTGTGGAAAGTTTTAGAGTAAATTCCTGTCCAGGTTGACCAAGAAATCCTGAATATTAGTGACAATAGATGTGACTTCTAGAGTCCCCCTATCTCTCAATTTATTAACTACAAATTCCGAGACATCGACACCATAAATAAAAACTGGCCGTATCTTATTATTGACCACTTGATAGGAGGGGGTCATGTTGCCTACTGCGATTGTATGAAGTTGTGTTGCCAACCCTAGGACGGTGGTAGCCTTTTTAGTATATTCTCTCATTATATCTTGGGCATCATAGGCATTGGGAATGACTCCAGGCAAGGGACCATCATCCCTAATCGACCCTGCTAAAATAAGAGGAACGTTGTTTTCAAGGCAAGCATAGACAATACCCGCACGAATCTGCTCCTGTGCTACAAATTCAGCGAGAGATTCGTATTGGCGGGCTCTATTTATGATGTCAATATGATGATAGTGGCCTTTGGAAATTGGAACTTGTGTATAGACATCCTGCCCAAGAGCAGTTTTAAATAATACACTCTCTAAATCATGGGTGGCTAAGGCATTGCCGGCCAGAACTGCCTGTACGTAGCCCTTCTCAATGAGAGAAATCATTGCTTTTTTAGAATCGTGATCAAAAGTAACGGCAGGCCCTAAGACAAACACAATAAAACCATGTTTTTTTTCATAGGTCAGTAACTCATATAATCTGTCATAGTCTCTGGAAAAAGAAGTTTCTCGTGATCTCCCTGATCTAAAAACAAAGGTTTCCTCTGACTGCTGCTTACCTTTAAAACCATTGGTATGAACATATATACCCTGGGTGCCATCCTCAGTTCTCCCAACTACAACTTTCTCGCCTACCTGCAATTTTCGAAACGCTTTTACCTCTAAGCTCCCGTCATCTTTTACTATTACTACGCAGTCCATTCGACTTTTATCCACAAGGGTCCATTGGTCATTCATTTTAAAATATTCAGGGAAAATTGTTGTGGCATGAAAATTCTCTGGAGCAACGCCATTTTTTACAACGACTTCAGTATGTACATTTAGAGTAGATCTAAAAGCATCCGACTCAAAATTCGGCTCATTATATTCGGGTAAAATGAAATCCATCTAAAATCCTCCATTTAGTCTTAATACCATTTTTAAACTTCCTTGCAATATTATACAATAATTAAGATTTGTATTTTCTGATAGAAATATACATTCTAGTCCAAACCTTCAAATTGCATATTATAGTAATGAGCATAGATTCCGTCGTTTTCTATCAACTGTTGATGACTGCCTCTTTCCTGGATGCCGACATCGGTCACGACGACGATTTCGTCCGAATTTTTGATCGTACTCAATCTGTGGGCAATCACGATGGTGGTTCTGTTTTTAGAGAGTTTTTCCAGTGATTTTTGGATGTATTGTTCACTTTCGTTGTCGAGAGCTGAGGTCGCCTCGTCTAAGATTAAGATCGGAGGATTCTTTAAAAACACCCTGGCAATTGATAGACGTTGCTTTTGACCGCCGGAGAGCCGGACACCCCGTTCCCCGACATAGGTGTCATACCCTTCGTCAAGTGATATGATGAACTCATGAATATTGGCATTTTGAGCGGCCTCTATAATTTCAGTATCCGTCGCGTTTGCCTTACCATACGCGATATTTTTCTTGATTGAGCCGTCAAACAGATAGACATCTTGTTGCACAATGCCGATGGTGTTTCTTAAAGATTCCAGCGTAATATCCCGGATATCCTTGCCGTCGATGGTAATCGATCCGGCGGTTACGTCGTAAAACCTTGGCAGGAGAGAACAAAAGGTTGTTTTTCCCCCGCCGGATGGTCCGACCAAAGCAATTGTTTTTCCTGCTTTTATGGTTAAGCTGACCTTATCTAAAACACTGTAATCATCGTTATAGCGGAATGATACGTTTTTATATTCAATCTCACCTAAAACATTGGTAAGAGGTTCAGCCCCTACGTTGTCTACAATATCCGGTTGGGTTTCTATGACTTCAAGAAATCGTTTAAATCCAGCGTACCCTTTCTGAAACTGTTCAGTAAAGTTAATCAGCACATCAATCGGATTGATAAAAATGTTAATGTAAAGGACATAGATAGCCAGATCCGTAATTTTTAACGAGCCTTGAGCAATAAACATCCCGCCGGAAACAATGACTACAACATAGAGCAACCCTTCAAAAAAAGAATTCCAGGCGTAAAAATTTCCCATGGTTTTGTAAGAATCGATTTTAGACAATAAGAACGCTTGATTGCTTTGGGCAAATTTTTCACTTTCTACAGCTTCATTAGCAAAGGATTTGACCACTCTAATTCCCGAGAGACTGTCCTGTACGCTGGAATTCACAGCGGCAATTTTGACGCGGTTATCGGTAAATATGGGTGCCATTTTTATGTTTTTATAAACTGTGAAGAGCACCATAATGGCAGTGACGAGCAACAAAATTAAGGTCATTTTGACATTGATTATCATTAAGATGAGAAAGGAACCAACGATTTTCAGAGCGGAGATAAAAAGGTTTTCTGGCTNNAACAAGTCGGCGACCAGTTTCGACATCATTTCACCAGTGTTGTTTTTATCGTAATACGAAAAGGATAATCGCTGAAAATGATTGAACAGATCTTTCCTCATGTCGGTTTCCATACGAGCGCCCATAATATGTCCCCAGGAAATAATAAAATACTGGCAGAAATACTTTATGACGTACATGGCCAATAAGGCTAGGCCAACAAAAACTAGAGCATGCAAAATCGTCGCCTTAGCTTGGGTAAATAGATTTTTGCTAAGGTAACTAAGGATTTGAGGAAAAGCCAGATCAATGATGGAAATGAGCACGGCACAAAACATGTCCGTGTAAAAAAGGAACTTGTGGGGTTTATAATACTTGATAAACTGTTTGAAAATATTCATTAAGGCGCGGAAGCCTCCTCTCAGAGTTTTATGTTCCTTGATGGGGGTTGTCCGGGTTATCGATCAATTCTAGGGCAATTGTACTTAAGCGAATGGACAGTAAAAGAGCGAGTAACAAGAAACCTAAGATTAAGCTGATCACACCACCCCAGCCAAACGCCGACCATAAGGTACCACCAGCTGTTCCGCCAATGCTCGAACCGACATAGTAGAAAAAAAGATAGAGGGACGAGGCTTGCGCTTTGTCCTGAAAGGCTCAGTGGGCAACCCAACTGCTGGCAAGTGAATGACTGCCAAAAAAGCCAAAAGTAAAAATTGCGATACCTAAGATTTTGAGTCCTAACGGGGCACATAGAGTAATGCCAGCCCCGGAGGCCATGATGACTATTGCGATCCAGAGCATTTGGCGACGACCATGTTTGTCTGACAAGCGTCCCATCCAAGTCGAGCTAAACGTGCCGACGATATAGATCACGAAAATCCAGCCGACAATCGTTTGGCTGAGCAAATAGGGGGGCGCTATTAATTGATAGCCGATGTAGTTAAAGAGAGTGACGAAACTGCCCATTAGAAAGAAGCCAATACCATATAAACACAGCAACCCGGGGTTTTTAAGATGGTTAATCATTGATTTCAGCAATTTTCCAATCTCAAATGAACGCGGTTGAAAGTGTTTCGACTCTGGGAGCAAGTACCAAAATAGCAAGCTGGCGAGGATACTTAAAATGCCGATACTACCCAGTGCCACCCGCCAATTGAAGAAATCACTGAGCATGCCAATCATAATCCGACCACTCATACCTCCGACCGAGTTTCCACTGATGTAGAGCCCCATCGCGATCCCCAAGCTGCCTGGTTCAATCTCTTCACTGAGGTAGGCCATCGCCACAGCAGGTAAACCAGCTAGGACAAGGCCCTGAAGGATACGAAAGATCAGTAGAAAATGAAAGTTAGAGACAAACGCAGTAAAGACGGCCAGCAGGGAGGCAGCCAAAAGAGAAAATATCATTAGGGGCTTTCGACCTTTGACATCAGACAAGGAACCGACGAATAACATGCTGACAGCCAAGGCAATCGTCGTTACTGAAAGGGATAAACTGGCTACCGCGGGAGAGATGTGAAACTCTCGGGAAAACTCTGGTAACAAAGGTTGGGTGCTGTACATGATAGCAAATGTCGTGAAACCACCAAAAAATAACGCTACGCTGGTATTACGAAAGGCCACGGTTCCTCTTTGAATATAACTCATCGAATGATCACTCCAAATTTGATTACCGTTCTATACTACACCTTGATAGTTATTAACGTCTAATCTATTATTTGTATTAATTTATATGGTAATTGACTAAAATGGCGAACAAAGAGTTATTGTTCAGTAGAGAAGAAGACTGAAAGAAAAAGAAGAGCGAAACAATTGTTTCGCTCTTCTTGCTTGAGGACAAAGCGGGCAACTCAAATTGTATGCTTTAATATCTGAAAAGTCGCCATAAGAATCCGGGGGAATTAATGGGTTGTGTATTTTGAAGTGGCGTGGTCTGGATCTCTTGACCCGATTGGATTGTTAAGGTTGCGACATTCTTATTTGGCGAGATGGGTAACTGCTGATTGTCAATCTTAATTGAATACGCTATTTCCATGCCAGGATAGCCGAAAATTTGTACGGGTTGAGTGGCTTTCAATTCACTATTGCTGTTCCAGGCACTTGAAATTTGACCAAAACCTGCACTAGGCGGAGTTATCGGATATAATTTAAATTCTGATCGTACCTGGTCTAAGATCTTGACGTTTTCATTCAGTGCGCTGTCCAGAGATCGGACGCTCTGTTGACCCAACACCACCGCAATAATATAATGTTTTTTGTCCCCGGCAACGACTGGTGTCGCCGAGACAAAATTACCGCCAGCTTTTGATGTGGATCCAGTTTTAATTCCTACAACCCCATGTTTGCCAAGCATCCCATTAACATTAAATACTGTCCCAGCTACGGGAAGAGTTGCTTGCGGCATGGCGACTATTTCGCGAAAGACAGGGTCTTTCATGGCTTCTTGAGCAATTTTAATTTGATCCACTGCGTTGCTCACGGTTGTTTGACTTACGCCACTGGCATCAGCATAGTTCGTAACGGTCATACCAAGAGATTTAGCAGTGTCATTCATCTTTGTCACAAAAGCGGCATTTGAGCCAGATACCCAACGACCCAACTTGTCCGCGATGTTGTCTCCAGACGGTAACAATAAACCTTCCAGAAGTTGCCTTTCAGTTAGGCTTTCTCCTTGGGCAATTTTTAAAACAGAATAGCCGTTATTTGCTGCCTGTTGGTACTCAATGAAATCTTGCGCATCCATTGTTAAGCTTGGTCCATCCTGACCTAGCTGCAAAGGGTGAGCTTTTAAAACTAAATAAGCCGTCATAATTTTTGCTACACTGGCAATTGGGACCGGAGTTTTGACGGCAGAGGAAGCAACCAAGCCCAGGTTTTCTGTACCGACGGCAGATTCACCTTGTTCAGGAAAGGTAACCGTAAAACTACCTGGCAAATTAGCGCTCTGGGATGTTGGTTTTGCCTCAACTAGTGGATAGGGTCGATTGAACTGAACAATTCCCCCGATAATAAATAAAAAGGCAAGAGCAAGAATTAAAATTCCTTTGAAGTTCGGAGAATGCAAAGACTTAGAAGAATTTAAAGACCCAGACATAATGACCTCCCTATTAGTATATTTTAATCTCTTATCTCATTGTACAGGAAGACGAAGGAATCGACAAGAAATGAGGAAGGAGGTATCAGGGAGAACAACGAGGGTTATTCCAAAAGAATTGCTGCAACTGGACAACTTTTTGCCGCTTGTTTAGTCGCTTCTTCGGCATCTTGAGGCACTGGATTTAAGTAAGCTTCGGCAATCTCGTAATTATTAATCCTGAAAACTTGTGGGCAAATCGCTTCACACGCACCACACCCGATACAATCTGAAGTTACGGCAGCAAACATAAATTTTGCTCCTTTCTTGATCTTGTTGTAATTAAATCTAGGTAGTGCGTTAACTAACTTTGACTAATGGTTAGACAAAGTTATAAAATTAACATACAATCTTCTTAGAGTTTTTTAAAAATTAGCAGGAAAGAAGATGGTCTTATTTTAAGATATGCTTTGATAGTTCTACTGCTCGCCTTTTCTTTTATAGTTCAAAATTGGATAGCACGTTATTTTGAGTATCAATGTAGAAAGTGCGAAGGGAAATTCAGTCTGCCAACTTGGAAAGCTATTTTATCCGTTCATATCATGGGAAGAAAATATGTAAAATGTCCGAACTGTGGGAAATGGGGTTGGGTAAGTTCAATGCCAAAAGGTTTAGAGAATTAGGTATTTTTATTG
>OMOF01000393.1 GCA_900290375.1 Candidatus Desulfosporosinus infrequens | reverse complement strand
AGGCTGTTGGCAAGTGGCAGTCAACCAGCGTTTGAGGATTTGATCCAGTTCCTCTCCGTCGGTCAGGTGATAAATACGGCGTAGTGTTTCATC
Source organism: Candidatus Desulfosporosinus infrequens (assembly GCA_900290375.1). GTDB lineage: Bacteria > Bacillota > Desulfitobacteriia > Desulfitobacteriales > Desulfitobacteriaceae > Desulfosporosinus > Desulfosporosinus infrequens. Next base: position 2,575 of record OMOF01000393.1, on the reverse strand, counting down.
CGTCGGAGCCATATAACATTTCCGTTTATGATCGACTCGGCAGCCAAATGACTTCAATACCGGTTGGGGGAGTTGTGCAGCCCACTTGGCCATTTGTCCAATACTATGCGCACCGGCAAACCAGGCACAAAGGCCGATCGCCAGAATGGAAAGATGCGAATAACGAATGCCCCGCGCCATCCGAGAATCGCTAAGCTCAGCCAGATAGGCGAGAAGCCCTTTTGTTCCAAAAATATCCAGATGATTCAGATCGATTAACGCTTTCGGACTTAAGACGGGTGACAGGAAAGGAGATGAAAGAAGTTGCGGCACGTCCATATGCAGAGGCTTAATCAGGATGGTTTTCGCTAGTCCATGCTCGAAATAACGCCCTGCATTTCGTCCGAATCCACGGGTCTGCCCCAAAATCACCCAACCGGCTGCCCGATAGCAAGCACCGGAAAAACGGTGATGATCAATAAATGTCTCGGCTAAAACAATAGGATGGCCGTAAACGTTCTGCCAATCAGCCGACAATCGCTTCACATTAAGGGATAAGATTTTTGATGCCAGGTTTTTGATCTGGATATGAGGAAGAATAAGGAACCTTGAATTATTGGCAACAAAATTGAGGCGCTGATGGCGCCTTTCCTCCGACCAGCCAATCCATTGGTCGCGGTGGTAGCTTTTATAGGCGGCACTGCTCCACCCAAGTAAGGCAACTGTCTTTCCTTGGAGGAGAACTATATAACGAATGGACTCACCCACAAGCTTACGAAACCCAAGATAGTGGTGCTTGTTCATAAGCTCATCCCACAATTCGCGTTCACTCGCATAGATGGGGCGAACAGATAGTGATGCAAAATCCATGTAATCGCTGGCTCCTTTACCTAACTACAACCATTGTAAAGGAACCAGTGAAAAAAAGCCACTAAAACTTTTAAAAGCAAATAAAACAACAAATAATCTCACTTTATGGTAGTCTCAAGATAAGTTGTTGGAAAGAATTTATGGAATGGTGTACTAGTACAGTATTTCAGAAGTTCTTTCCTCATCTTCTGGTTTACCACTTGGCTAAAGCAAAGGAAATTTGCTCTGTTAGCATGGTAAGCATCTCCGATAGTGTACCTAAAAAGGGAGTCCGTTCCCACTTACCGCGATGGTCGGCTATACCTATTTGATATGTTTGGGAGTTAATCCGTGTAAGCCTGGCCCGGTTGATCTTCTCTCCTTCTTCTTCAGAATAAATAACCAAATTCTTACCATGGATACGCACACTTAAATGGTAAAAGCCTTTTTTGTGCAACTCGTTTTCTATAGTAGATTGATCTGTTTCCAGGAATATGTCAGTCACTTTATGCAGCCACCTTTTCTTTGCTTTGCATCGGATAGCCTCGGAATGTCCAATTGAACGGATGACCGTCTTTTTCATTCCAACGTTGGATAAAGGTCATGACTTTCTCTTGTAATTCTTCGGTGGAGCTAAAACTGGCCCACTTCAGACAACGTTTCTGAATTATAGAAAAGAAGATTTCTACTTGATTAACCCATGAGGCATGCAGGGGAGTGTAATGAAGTTCAAATTTATTGTTATGCCTTTCATTAAAGGTGCTCCAGCGACTGCTTGGACCATCATGATGAATATTAAGATTATCCCAGATGACAATAATTTTACGATAGTCTTTGTATTTTTGGGCGATGTTTTCCATAAAACGTTCCAAATCCTCAGCTTTACGGGTCGATCCACATTCCCCATAGACCTCGCCGGTTTGAGTCTCAAAGCTGGCAATTAAAGACTGGGTACCATGGCGGATATATTCATACTCATAACGTCCGGATTTTCCCGGTCGCGGAAGATGGGTTTCATATTTCCGTTCTAACGCTTGCATGCCGGTTTTTTCATCGATCGATAATACAACGGCATCTTTTGGCGGATCGTTATAAAGTGAAACAATATCGTTCACCTTCTCTTTGAATTTAGGATCCTTACTATGTAGCCACATGCGTAATTTGTGCGGTTTGAGTTCGTTCTCGTTGAGTGTTCGAAATACGCTGGAACGACTCATCATTGCCCCTTCAACTTCATTCTGAACAACTTGAGTCAACCGGTCAAGGGACCAAGTTGCTGATTCGGGAAACCCGTAGTTTTCCGGTTGGTCACAAGCAATGGCGATGACTTCGCAACGCTGACAGACATCAAATTTTGCGGGAGCACCGGAGCGTGGTAAATCTTCCAATCCTTTAAGCCCATGCTTAATATAGCGATTTCGCCATTTGCGCACCGTCTTGACCGTTGTTCCCAATTCTCGGGCAACCTGATTTTCAGTCTGCTTTTCCATGGCCAATCTCCATAGAATGGAAGCACGAAATTGCATCCGAACTTCGACTTTGACGCTGCGAATAATTTTTTGTAAATCTTCTTGCTGTTTGGCATTCAGACAGAGTTGGGGGGTAAGCTGTTTCATGGTTGTACATCCCCCAGGGCAGCCCGCTTGCGGGCATATCGGTCACATTGTTTGGCGATCCAAACAGACAAACGGTATTCCTGGCGATTCAGCAGGTGTTTAATAGTTTTACGCGTATCCCGATTCAAGCA
>OMOF01000318.1 GCA_900290375.1 Candidatus Desulfosporosinus infrequens | reverse complement strand
AATAGCAAAAGCCCTTGTTGCTGAGGGTTTTGAAGGTATTGGTAGCCAAAATGGTACCCAGAAACTGATTAAACATCTTCAATGTTTGTTGGTAATTTCGTAGATCACTGCGGGTGGATAAGAAATATTTATTGATGGGTAGATAGGAATAAGAATGATTTATATCATTTTGGGTTAATGGATTAATTTTCGCACGCATACAGAAGCAAAACTGGAAACGGTACTTTAAATCCCAGATGCAGGTTTAACCCTAAGTTATTAACCGAAAAGTGTATAGATATGCGAATTTGTTTCTTTGGGATAAGGCGGGAATATGCAACTTTTTGTTGGTCACCCAGTGGCTTTGAAGGGTGTGTTGGTGGATCGGGGATGTCTAGGTGAGGTGGGGATATGAAATAGGCTCAGCAGCATAACTCGCTGGGCCTATTTATTTTGTAGATAAATAACTCCCGTTGCCATCAGGGAAGAGTAACGTATCATGCAGTTAGAAAAAAATGGAGTGCAGAAAAGATTGTGAGATGTACACTTATTAAGTAAAATAAGCATATATCAAGTAAAAGAATGAAATAAGTGAAAGGTGCATACATATATGCCTCTATATTATGAAGACTTTGCAAAGATAATAATTGCCTGTTTTTTAGGGGGATTAATAGGTGCGCAGAGACAAAGAAAAGGTATGTCAATTGGACTAAGAACACACATAGTAGTTTGCGTAAGTGCTACTTTGGTACAAATAATCTCTATAGACTATAATATCTTAAATAAAACGAATTTTGAAGTAATGAGACTGGGTGCCCAAGTCATATCGGGAATCGGTTTTTTAGGAATGGCAAGTATCATTAAAGAAGGTCGAACTATTGTAGGATTGACGACGGCAGCAAGTATGTGGTTTATTGCATGCGTCGGTTTAGCGGTTGGAAGTGGTTTGTATATTCCGGCAACAATGGCTACGTTTGTTATTTGTTTTATTCTCAAAGATGTATTCAATTTAGATAAAAAAATAAGGAGCATAAGATCTACTGACAATATTTGCGAATTAGAAGTTACATTAAATTGGGTTAATGATAAAAATGAAATTAATATTATTCTCAATACTATCTCTCAGAAAGATTATAAAATTCTAAATACTAACATAAATGCTGAGGATAAGAGCAATGTGGTAATCCACATAACTATGAGCTTGCCTCCAAACAAAGTATCCAACGAGATATTTACAGATCTACTTCAACTTGAATATGTCAAAAAAGTTAATATGTTTTAATCAATTGCGCAGAAGGCTCAAGTCGCCTGTTTTGAAGCCAAGCGGCCTTTAACACTAAAACTGTGGATAAGTGGGAAATAATGTGGATAAACCTATCCGAAGTATATTAATCGCTCCCCAATAAACCAGTTCCCAAACATCCGGCGGCTTATTGAATGGTGTGTTAGTGGTTTGGGTGCTTGGTGAGGTGAGATATGTATCGTGCCTCCATTTGTCGGTTTGTTCGATGCAATTACGCTTAATAGCGTTTTTTAACTTTTTATGTAGTTTGATGGAGGAATTTAGAAACATATGAAGAATAGGATCATTTATTAGGGAAATCGGAAATAAAAATAATCTTTACCATTTTAGATTAATGGATTGATTTTCACTCATAATATTCAAAATGCTGCTGAAGGAGGACTTGGAATGAAAGTTCTTAAACAGTTTGCTCTTTGGAAGAGCAAGTATTCCTGGGTACGCATGCAGAAGCGAAACTGGGAACGGTACTTTAAATCTCAGATACAGGTTTAAACCTAAGTTATGAACCAATAAGTGTCCAGAAATGCAGGATGGGTTTGTTTGGGTAAGACGAGAATATGCAACTTCGAGGGGAGTGTTATTCACTCTTTTTGATCACCCGGAGGCTTTGCCGGTTTCGTGGATTGATTGTCTGACCGGATTCTCAACCACTGGTTCCCCAAAATGGTACCCACTGTTTATGAAATTGGTAAAAGGTATCGGTCAAATGTGGGGAATGCGTTGACTTTGATCCTTGAAATGGCGTAAAAAGGCGTTCTCGAGGGGGCATCCCCCTGGAACGCCTCTAGAAGATGAGAGAGTGTCGTTGTAATGCTGTATGTGATATTCAAATTATAAGTAAAGTGTTACAAAATCTGCTTTTGAAAATTATAAAGAGTTGATTAAGCTAAGGTTGATAAGTACGTGCACGATAAAATTTTGTCCCGACATATACATGAATATGGTAAAATATTCAAACTAAGGGGTGTCGTGTTATGTACTATTACGTTCAACCGGGAGATTCCATGCATAGTATTGCTATGGCTTATAATACAACGGTTAGACATTTGATGCATTTAAATCCTCATATCAGAAATCCTCATAGAATTCACGTTGGTGAAAGGATTAAAGTTAGTAGTGGTGATCAATGGTGGGGAAACGAAGCGCAAAGAGGCCATGAAGAATTCCAAAGGGGCCATAATCAATGGGGCGGTAATCAATGGGAAGGTGATCAATGGAGCGGTAATGAATCCGCGATTTACTATACAGTCGTATCCGGGGATACTCTGAACAATATTGCTGCCACGTATGGGACGACAGTTAGTAATTTAATGAGTTTGAATTCTCAAATCAGCAATCCTGATCAAATCTATCCTGGCGAAAGGATTAAGGTTAGTAGCGGTAATCAATGGACCAAAAAATCTAAATCATGGAAAAAGAAATCCTCAACTCCTACGTCCTCAACCCACAAGCACAATAGGTGGTAAAAAGATTGTAACTAGTTAGGCGGAACAATTGTATACCACTTGGAATTATCCCCTCTTTCATGGCTCTCATCGGACGCAGTGGGGGCCTTTTTTTTGTGCTCTACATCTTTAAGTGTTTTCCAGCTTTAAAACCGGGAAATTTCGAGGTTGGAATTGTGATGCTTTCGTTGGATGCGAATAAGATATAAATAAAAATATTGAAAGGAAATTATTATGTCTGACGATAATTACCATATCACCTATTCGGCATCGAACAGCTATTGTGTCAAACAAGATGTGCTAAATTCTATGGCAATCGATGCATATATCTACGGATACCCACTCGTACTGATGGATGTAACCAAGAAGATTATGCTGGCTAGTGAATCGCAACTAAATCAATTTTTAAATGAACGAGCTTTCCCAGACCCCCAATATACTACAATTATCAGACCTAATGTCGATACGCTTTACTCTATGGCTTGGTTAGATCTCTCCAGAGAGCCTATTGTATTACACGTTCCATACATCCATAACAAATATTACCTTATGGAATTTTTGGATGCTTGGAGCAATGTGTTCGCATCTATAGGAGCACGTACAACTGGTACAGGGGAAGGCGTTTATGTAATTACAGGACCGCATTGGAATGGGATGATTCCGAGAGGATTAATTAGAATTGAGGCTCCTACTAATACTGTCTGGGTGATCGGTCGCACACAAACAAACGGACCGAACGATTATCCTATAGTCCATACAATGCAGGATCAATATGCCTTATTTCCACTTAGCAGTTGGGGAAACGGCGGCGGTACTCAAAATAAAATTGAGTATCAGAAAAAACAAATGGGACTTAATCCAGTGGATCAGATAACCTGTATGAATGCAGCAGCCTTCTTTCAGACTATGACGAAGGCAATGTATATGAATCCTTCTTGGATAGAAAATCCGGAAATGAATAGAACACTTGCAGCGCTAGATTTAGTGCCGAGCAGAACGTTTGATTTCTGCAACCTAAGTTCGTCCGTTGTACATGCTCTCGAGCAAGCTGTTGACGTTGGTCCAAGGTTGATCAAAGCTGAAGCCGCAAAGAAATACACCGAGGAAAACATTAATGGTTGGACTTTACTTATTAAAGGTATGGGATTTTACGGAGTAGATTACATGCAGCGAGCTATCATTGCCATGACAGGAATCGGAGCAAATATCCCGCAAGACTCAGTCTACGCTCCTGCTTTTCTCGATGCGAACGAAAGACCACTGGCGGGATACAATAACTATATCATTCGTTTTAATAAGGGACAGTCCCCTCCGGCTAATGCATTTTGGTCTATAACTGTCTATAACGATCAGGGGTATTTGGTGAAAAACCCGATGAATCGTTATGCTATTAGTCCTCATCTTGGCAAGCTAAACTATAATGTCGATGGTTCTCTTACTATTTTTATCGGGAACGCTTCGCCGAAAAAAGATTATATTGCCAATTGGTTACCAGCACCAGAGAATTCGTTTAATCTAATATTAAGAATGTACTGGCCCAAACATATTGTACTTAATGGACTGTGGACGCCCCCGGCGATAATATGTCTTTAGTCACATTTATCATAGTTATCAAGTTCTGTATTGAATTCAAATCTAAATCTAAATCTAAATCTAAATCTATGACCTACCTTAATAAGCATTAATTTTGCTATAATAATCCTAAAGGGGGGAGTGAAAGAAGAAAACTTAATCTCATAAGCTGGAACGATAAAGCCCTAAGTACGGCATTTGCAAATAAGTCACCGGATCATTCCAAGATTGGGAAGGGTGGTGCGCCACGAAGGCGCGTTCATTGCGACAATTAGTGTCGCATGAATAGCAGCTATGCTGCACAGAAGATGAAGGCTGGCCCTTCGGAATCGCTATACAGGTAGAGATTCCAAACCACCTTAAGCTGCTTTGGTCAAAA
>OMOF01000323.1 GCA_900290375.1 Candidatus Desulfosporosinus infrequens | reverse complement strand
CAATGCTGAGGAAAGTAACGCGTTGATTGTGTGGAATATCAATGTAACAATTGGCATTAATACCAACAACTTGTACTATATTTTTGTGTTGTCCGCAGGTATACTTGCTTCAAGCGAATCGTTTAAGGCTATCAACTGGAGAGGGGCAAGTTTCTATGAACAAAGGTCTTTTAGTAATGGCATTAGTAATAGCGGGTATGATCGGCTCAGCCTCAGTAGCTCAAGCCAGCACATTAACGACTGGGTCAACTGGCACCAAGATCCGCATTTTGCAATCTGAGCTTCAAACATTAAATTATTCGGTAGGCTCAGTGGATGGGATATATGGAAATAAAACCAAAGCTGCAGTTCATAATTTCCAACGTCATGCGCATTTACGAGTAGATGGAATCGACGGTCCGCAAACACAAAAAGCCCTCTACAAATTAAGTAAATCACATAGATCGTATAAATCACATAAATCACAATCACTTCATCGAAACTCCACACAAATAATTAGAACGGCCGAAACCTTCTTAGGCGTTCCGTATGTATGGGGAGGCACCACTCCTGCAGGCTTTGACTGTTCTGGCTTTACCCGTTATGTATTTGCTAGACAAGGGATCAAATTACCACGTCTTAGTGTGAGCCAATCCAGGGTCGGAACCCCAGTGGCCTTTTACAATCTGATTCCTAATGACTTGGTTTTCTTTAACCTAGAATCAGGAACACGAGTTAGCCATGTTGGTATATATATCGGAAATGGTAAGTTTATCAGTGCAACGTGCCATAAGGGAATCGCCATTTATGGATTTAGTCCATATTGGGCCAAAGGGTATCTCGGAGCAAGGCGGGTTTATTAGTGTCCTTCAAAGTCACACAGAGATGAGGCGTGTAAGTGGTTTTTGGATAAGGTAAGGTATAGAAAAGGAGGAGCCGTTAAGCTCCCCCTTTTCTATAAGTTTTAACTGGAATAGAGTAACTTCTTGTAAACTAGTGGTGACATTTCTTCAAGAAGCTAGCTCAATGACATAGAGTTGCAAAATATTATTTTCAGTAGTTCTCTTACGTACTTCGGTAAGAAAAAATAATAGTTCCAACTTTTACTTAACTATATCAATTCCAGGGCATCACAACTATTTGAACTTCATTATATCAAATAGCGAGTCTGTATACTAGTGGATATTGCCTATCTACTCTGGGTAAAAATAGAATCTTTGGTAAGATACATCCAAGATCAGTTTTCTTCCTTAAGCCCTCATCAGTAAAGAGGGGACTTCTCTATGTTATTCAAAATGAGCTATAAACGTTCCTAATATCAGCACATCATACCTGATCAAATGGTATTTGTATAAGAAGAAAAAAGCCCGCAAAAGCGGACTATTGAAGAAAAAGACTGGTTTATTAATCTCTAGGTTGCTCAACTTCACCGGTAACTTCTATATTTGCTTCCTGGTAAAATGTATCTTGAAGTTGTCCTAATCCGTTGGCTGGTGGTTGTTGATTGGTCACAAAGCCCTGTGGTTGAATTTGCGAAGCCTGGGTTTTTAACTCATCGTAAGCTTGTTCCATCTGGGAATATTCCTCTTTGAGCTGTCCCAATTCACTGGCTAAAATTTCTCTTTTAGCGGCATCTTTATTGCTCAAAAAAAACCCTCCTTAAATATTATCTCAATCAGTATTTCCTAAATCTCAGGAAATATGTTTGAGATTTCAAACAGTTCACTACGAACTGCTTGAAAGGAAAAGGTTATATTTTGTCAAAATAACCTTTTGTCTACATGCTGCTATTTGATGTAGGCAATGCGCTCAAATACAAGTCTTGTAACGTTTGTTAAGGAGGAACTTTGAGTATGCTCGAAGAGGTAAAGTTTTAGCGTAAGTATTGATGAAATTGAAAGAAACAGATAAAGGTTTTGAAACATTTATGAAACGAGGAAGGAAATCTCAAATATACGTCGAAAATACTCTAGCATAGAATTGTATAGAAATTAGAATTATTTGGATTACCGAGGAGTGTTTTCATGTCCGAGATGCCTTGTTCAATTCAAGACTGGGAGCAGGCGATAAAACAGATTAGGTCGGTTATGGCTGCTCGAATTAACGTTGATAATCAAGGGGAAATCGAAGAGGTACATATTCTGGCGGGTTCAGGACGAGCACCTAAGCAGATCGTTCGGGATGTTGAGTCCATGCTAATTGCTCAATTCAATTTACAGATTGACCATAAGAAGATCAGTGTAGTCCAAGTGGGAGAAGAGGAGGATGAGGGAACCTTTGCGATCACGGAACCAACCCGACCCCAATTGGTTGGAGTGACAATTGGGACTATTAATGGAATGGCTGAAGTTAAGGTCGAACTGTTAACAGGGGACAAGTTGACGCAAGGGGACGCACAGGGACCGTCTTCGTCACACAATAAGCTACGATTGTTCGTAGAGTCTACACTGAAAGCTCTTACACCTCTAATTTCAGATAAATTTCTCTTCGTTACTGAAGATGTAAGAATCACGCAATTAGCTAAACAACAAGTTGCTTTGGTTTCTATAACCATGGTTACATCTATGGGTGAACAATC
>OMOF01000324.1 GCA_900290375.1 Candidatus Desulfosporosinus infrequens | reverse complement strand
TGGCTATGCAACGCTCTGATGGTCAGTTATATGATGGCATAATTGTAGCTAACCAACGCAAGCCCATCGGGATGGTTTCAGTGGCGAATCTAATAAAAGCTATGTCCGAGAGGCAGATCAAGCTTGCCCAAGGAGCTAACCCACTGACCGGGTTACCAGGTAATCTACGCATTGACCAGGAGATTCGACAACATTTAGAACGGGGTTTGCCCTTTGGCCTTTTGTATGTTGACCTTAACAATTTCAAATATTATAACGACTTATACGGATTCCAACAAGGCGACGTAGCTATCAAGCTGTTAAGCGAGGTTTTACTGCATGCATCCTCTAATACCGCAGAGGAAACCTTTGTCGGACACATCGGTGGCGACGACTTTATTGCATTTTCCTCACCCTTAGACCTAAAAAAATTTTCTGTTACCATTCTTACCCAATTTGAACAATCATGTGCACAAGTAGTTGGTGCAGAAAACCTGAGCGTGGCCCTTGCCGGACTTATTATCAACACTTCAGACCAAAATTGGACCCCCTTACTTGTCTCCGAACGGGCTGCCCAAATCAAGAGAGAAGTTAAAGCAATCGGAGGCAACTCCTTTTTAATACGTTAGTTGGTTCCAATCGCTTACCAAATCCACGTATAGTCGTCTTGAAGTACTGGCTTTCCCAACACTCCCAGTGGTATCAATAACAGGAGATGTGCGTAGGGGCACGATGCATCGTGCCCCTACTTATTCAGTTTAGAAAATCCGATATCGAACGAAAGTGATATCCATCAGGGAGCAGCATAAAATAGGTCATTGAATTATTACCAAATCATAGGGGTCGTGTGTGAATTCTCCATATAACATATCAAACCGCACTACAATAAATACTCCACTTTCATCAATATCAACGCGAACGACAGTTCCTTTGCAGTGATTGAACTTCTCGACACGGTCTCCGACTCGGAACTGATATTGGCAATGAAGGGTCGGGCTAGTTTTTAATCCGGGATTTTGAGCTAACATATATTATGCCCTCCTTTTCTTAATCACACTAGTTCATATATAAAGACTAACATTACTGTAAAGCAATGTACATATATAATTAATATCGTCATAATAATTTTTATTTATTGTTGGTGACGGGCACAGACACCTCCACCCGTTGCTCCATTCGCTGCATATGGCTATGGCGGCGTCGATTCAGGAGTCGGTGTAAGCATTTATTGCTATTGCTATCTTGATTCTTATCGCTTTAGGCGTGATCTTCTAAAAATCTCTTTATAATTTAACTGGCTATCAGCTGAAAAGGTGATAGCCAGTTAAAAATAGAAAAAAGTAAGCATCTCGGGAACCCGAAATGCTTACTACACAATACTTGCATCTATTTAGTGCGCCACCCAGGAATCAAACCTGGAACCTGCTGATTACATTGCTGACCAAGCGATTATATTATCACTCTACTTCTAGTAAATTGGCAAAGGTAAAGACCCATAGGCGGCTTCCTACAAAATTCAGCCCAAGGCCTGCTCCTACAGCTAGTAACTTACAAATAAACATTGGCCAAGCCAAGTAATGGTAAACCCCAACCATTAAGCAGTACGTGATAACCAATGTTAAAAGATTTAGCAACAGGAATTTTATTAATTGTCCCGAGGTTTGGCCGTTTTGCTTAAATGTCCATGTTCTGTTCAGTAGAAAACTGTTTAACCCGCCGCAGGTGTAAGACAAAGTATGGGCCACTAATAGCGAAAAACCCCCAGAGGAGAGAACCGCAAATACTGCTAAATCAATCCCTGTATTGACTGCGCCAACCGTGCAAAACTTTATAAACTCAAGAGGACTATTTTTGAGATTAGCTAACATGCTTTACCTTCCGTCCTTTTTATATTTGATCAACGACAGCTTCTTTATTGTAGACGGGAATTAAAATGGGATAGCAAATTTCTGCGTTCATTCTCTTGCCTTCTACTTTTAATGTTGATAAAATCCCAGCACATCTGAAGCTAAAATAGAACAAAACAAATTACTTAACGATTGCTGCATAAAGCTAATTATAGTATAAACCTGTTACATTTCCGTGACCTTTATATGGAGAATATGTGAAGACTCCCTCACACTACTTGGCATACATGGTCTCAAAATCTGCTTGGGCTTGTTTGAGTACGCTAGAATCACTAGTTACCAGGTCCAACTCATGATTCCTGGTAACCGCACTAACGCTACCATTGGCACTACCTACGATAACAACGGAATCTGTGACGATCATCTTGGCATGGAGTACTTGATTACTCGGATAGAACCGTACTTGCACACCTGCGCTGTTCAATTCTTTGGCCGCTTGGCTGTTAATATTCTTCTCCATTCGTGTATCGAGTAATACCCGGACATTCGCTCCGGCCTTAGCACGATCGGCTAGTTTGTTAATAAGTTCGTGATTGGATAACTCGAAGAAAGCTGCCTGAACGGTTTTCGCCCGATCCAGGTCCGCCAGTATCGCGCTCAAAAGTGACTTACCCGAAAGAATGTCTCGACCTGATATAGGCTCCTCCGTAACTCCAATCGGTAAAGAGGCCCCCAATTGACGCCAATCCGCCTCGAAGACACTTTGTGCTTCATTGGCAGTTGTACCTTCTTCGTATACGTCAGCATCTGCATTTTCAACACTGCCCGTTCCCCAGTTCATCCCGCCGATCAGAACCTGACTATCATCAATCACAAGCATCTTCGCATGTTGGATACCGCCCTTTTGGATAAGTGGAGAAGTGGCTACTTGAACCTTGACATGGTGTGCTTCCAGTTCGAGTATCGCTTTGGCAGTTTGCTTTTCGCTTCCATCGAGCAACGCGAGCACAGGAATCCCGCTATCAGCCTTTTGCTCTAAAAGTGTGATTTCACGTGCATTACCTAGCTCGTACATTTCTAATAAAATGGAGTGTTTCGCGGAGCGGATCATATTGTCTGCGCAATCAAAAATAGACTGACCTTCAAGAAGAGATGGCTGAACGGCTGATACTGGCTGTGAGGTTGTTGACAATGCAGACGAAACCGTTGTTGGTGAAACAGACGCCGCCGTTGGTGTTCCTGATGAGGCACATCCGGCAATAAGAAGAACACCCAATAGTGGAGTAATCCAGCGGAAGGGTATGCGCATACTTCAAACAACTTCCTTTCTATTGAATTGTATACAAGCTTAATAATCTCTTTAAAAATATTATAACGTAGCGGATTTTCATTCCCAAACTTCTCCCTAAAAACAAAAAACCTGCAAAACCAATGGTTATACAGGTTTAGAGGTTCAACACAGCACTCTAAATAATAGGCTTATAAATTAATAGTTTTTATCAGCGTAACCAACCCAGCCGCCTTCTTTAACAAGTGTCTTGTCAAACTCGCCGACTTTGAAATCAATTTCTTCTGATTTATCTGATGAGGTTATCAAAATCTTATCTTTATCGATGTCAATTGTTATTGAAGTGTCTTTCCCCGCGTAGTTCTCAAAAAGATACTCGATCTTATCCTTTGGTAATTCGATTGCCAACATGCCGCAGTTATACATATTCTGTCTGAATATTCTTGCAAAGTTTTCAGCAATCACTATATTGATTCCATTCACTTCCAACGCCCATGGAGCATGCTCTCTGGAAGAACCACAACCAAAATTGGCTCTTGTTACAATCACAGCTCTGTCCATAATATCTTCTTTAGCATTAAATCTGGCAAGAGACAAATCCTCCAACAAATAAGGTTTCAATGCCTCTTTAGTGATTTCAGTAAGATACTTTGCTGGAATGATTTCATCAGTATTGATATCGTTTCTATCTAAGAATAAAACTTTTCCGCTAAATTGTTTCATTTTCCCCTCCGATACTTACGCTTTATAAACTTTAGAATTTGTTATTTTACCTTCAATCGCTGAAGCTGCAGCAGTAGCAGGACTCATCAGATGAACTGTACCGCCCTTACCCATTCTGCCGTTAAAATTACGGTTCGTAGTAGACGCACAGGCTTCACCATTAGCAAGAACCCCATTACTCATGCCAAGACAAGCACCGCAGGTTGGGTTTGTAACGCAAAAACCAGCGTTCTGGNNTTCTTTTAAGGCCATGGAATAAACATCTGGAGTTGCAGGGCTGACAATTGCACGTACGTCATCACTTATCTTCTTATCCTTAAGGATACTTGCAGCGATTCTCAGATCTTCTATACGACCATTGGTACAACTTCCTATATAAACCTGATCGATTTTTGTTCCAGACATTTCATTGACTGTGTTTACTTGGTCAGGTTTGAACCCGAACGTAACCATTGGTTCTAAATTCGTAATATCATATTCATATACTTTTTCATAGGAAGCATCCGCATCCGAAATCCATTTTGAGTATTCTTTCAAAGCGTCTTCCTTTGTGCTAAATTCGTCTTTAATGAAACCCCATAGGTATTCGACGGTTGTCATATCAGGGTAGCAGATTCCACTAGTGCCTCCGGCTTCAATTGCCATATTGCACAATGTCATACGTGATTCCATTGACATGGCATCGACAACCGGTCCTGTAAACTCTATGACCATGTTCGTTGCACCGTTTACAGTTAGTTCTCTAATAATGAAGAGAATCAGGTCTTTAGCATAAACGCCCGGTTTTAAGGTACCATTAAGCACAAATTTAATTGTTTTCGGGAAGTGGAAGGCACATACGCCCTTAAGTATGCCGACTTCAAGGTCAGTCGTTCCGATACCTGCAGCAAAAGCTCCAAACGCTCCATGAGTACATGTATGCGAATCACCCATGATAACAGTATAACCCGGTCGTACGAATCCTTTTTCAGGGAAGATCGCATGACAAACACCATTTCTTCCAATATCAAAAAAGTCTTTGATACCATGCCTTCTAGCCCAATCACGTAGTATCTTTCCCTGTTCAGCAGTTTTAGAATCTTTGGCAGGTGTTACATGATCTATGACAGCTTTTATTTTCGTGGGATCAAAGACTCTGTCCATTCCCCTTGCCATAAGATCCGTGATTGCAATCGGTGTGGTAATTTCGTGACAGAAAACTCTGTCCAATTTTAAAACATGCGTATCCGGAAACGGCATGTTTACCCTGTGTGCATCAAATATTTTCTCAGCTATTGTTTTTCCCATCTTCTTCTCCTTTTATTTTTTCATTGAGATCTCTAAATTGTGCTGAGGGTGTAAACCTTCTACCCATTTTATAATAAATTCTCGTCGGATAAAAGGATAATTTACACTTTATTAAACCCAGCTTGGTCGTCTTAGGGGTCTTTTATGTTTGTTTTGAACTTCCCTAAATCCTCTAAATGCGCATTATTAAAAATTACTGATTTACTATTATACAACGTTTTAGCTATGGATACACCAAACGTATCAAGATAATTTTACCATGATCAGAGTTCATGCGGGTTAAGGTCTTTGAATATCCAAGTTTGAGGCGTTTTACTGTCAAGGATGAGTTTAAATAAGCTCCTACAAAATAGGGGCTTATTTAAATACCCAAATACTTTTATAATTTTTCTAAAATAA
>OMOF01000501.1 GCA_900290375.1 Candidatus Desulfosporosinus infrequens | reverse complement strand
AAGCTGTCTTGTCTTGCCCTTTACATCCGTCACACTTTTCTGCAATTACAAAACTTGGCATAACTTTAACCTCCATTATTTATATTTATTGATTATTAAGCACACAAAAGTTTTTTGCAATTTAGTGCTTATATCCTAATCCAACGATCAGCTTACATCAATACTTCTGCTGAACGAAACACAGCCTAAAGAGCTTCCGACAGGATTTCTAGCGAATAAACTTGGATCCATCTCTTTCCAGAGGTTGTTATATTAACATCACATACCCCCTTTCAAAAAACCAAGTACCATTATTCAGCTATATCACTCAACCTTCACCTATATCAAGTGCTCCTGCCGTTGAAACTCATTTTCCTCCAAGATATCAGGTTGGCAAATGAGCCTACTAATCCACTAAGCCAAAACCAGTAGTCACTAGTAGACACTAGTAAACGCTAGTTTACATAATCTAAGTAAGGCGGCGATTAACCTCACCACGAAAGAATAAAAGCTAATCCGCCGCCTTAAACGAATCTGACTTAGAGAGCCTGTTCCAAGATTTCAGCAATATCTAACGCCTTAAGCTGTTCGCCGACTCCGCGAGCTCCGATCCCATCTGCAATCATGGTAAGACAGAATGGACATGCGGTTCCAACATAATCTGTTTTTAAAGCGATAGCCTCATCTGTACGCATTTCATTGATGCGTTGCCCCTCATGTTCTTCAAGCCACATGCGGCCACCACCGGCACCGCAACAGAAACTCTTTTCGCCAGTATGGGCCATTTCTTTGATATCTAAGCCAACCGTTTTAAGCAATTCACGCGGTTGTTCGTAAATTTGATTATAACGACCTAGATAACATGAATCATGATACGTGATGGTTTTACCAGCCCCATGTGAAAGCTTTAATTTGCCCGACTTGATTAAATCTAGAAGGAAGACGGTATGGTGAATAACTTCAAAATTTCCGCCAAACTGTGGGTACTCATTCTTCAACAGATTGTAACAGTGTGGGCATTGAGTAATGATCTTTTTGACCCCATGACCATTCATTGTTTCGATATTTTCAGTAGCCAAGGAGAAGAATAAATACTCGTTGCCTAATTTACGAGCAGAGTCACCACAGCATTTTTCTTCATTTCCTAAGATAGCGAAACTAACACCTGCCGAATTGAACAGTTTTACTAAAGCAGCAGAAACTTTCTGATTGCGAGCATCAAAGGCTCCTGAACAACCGGGCCAATACAAATACTCAGCTCCAGGATTTTCCTCAAAGGTTTTTACCCCGAGGTTAGTGAGGTAATCAGCACGTGTGCTCCAGCCAATGCCCCATGGATTACCGTTGTTCTCCATGTTTTTAAAGGCTAATTGTGCTTCCGAAGGGAATCGGGTTTCCATGAGGACAAGATTACGACGCATGTCGATGGTTTTGTCAACGTGTTCAATAAATACCGGACACTGTTGTTCGCAGGAACGACAGGTTGTGCAAGCCCAGAGGTCTTCTTCAGGAATTACTTCTCCAATGAGCGCCCGTCCTGTCGGCTCTTCCATCTCATCTGCCTCTGCCTCATCATGACCCTCAGCAGCATGAACTGACGTTGCCATTTCTTTCTTTGCCTCAAGGGCTGCGCCTGTTTCTTGCATCAGAACTTTCATATCTTGAATAATCCGTTTAGGGTTAAGATGCTTCCCGCTCAAGTAAGCAGGACAGTTGTCTTGGCAGCGCCCGCAACGCAAGCAGGTATCTGTATTGAATAACGCTTTCCATGAAAATTCACGCAATTGACTTTTCCCAAAGGTTTCAATACTCTCATCTTCAAAGTCAATGAGTTCAGGTATCCCGATCGGTCCACGGTTACGCATGAATTGATTCGCCATACCGAGTAGAACATGGAAAAGTTTCGAGTTGGAAAAGTAACCAATGAAGGTCATAGCAAGAACGAGATGGAACCACCAAAGGAACCGGTGTAAGGATAAGAGTTGTGCTTCGTTCATCCACGACCTCAGAGGGATGGATATCCACTGCCCGATAAAGCCATAGCTAGCCCACTGATCCGGCGTTGTAGTGTAACTCAATGCGGCCATCCGCACACCTTCAATGAGAAAACCAGTTACCAAGATGACAAATAAAAGAATAAGAGTTATGGCATCGTCCGCTATATTGTCTAAACGATCCGGTCTAACGATATACCGCCGATAAGCTGCCATTAGAATACCAATCAGAGCTGCAAATCCAAAAATGTTGGCCGTTAATTTAATAAAGAGATAAAGCCAGCCATGAAAAATTTGTAAGCCAACATCTGCTTGCAGGGTAATAATTGCTGTTGCAAAAGCTAAAAACACAAATCCCCAAAAAATCATAAAGTGCATTATCCCAGGATAGGGATCTTTGAGAATCCGTTTATGAAATAGTCCATAAACAACAACGTCTTTGATTCCTTGACCGACATCTTTCCAGCGATTCTCAGGTTTCCCTAATTTCCAAAGCTGTACTCGTTTAAACACACCATAACTAAAGAAAATAAGCGCAATTACGAAGAGTAAATAAAGCCAATGCTCTCCTTCAATGTTCCAATATACTTGGCGTGTGGCTGCGGCCATTTTTCTCTCTCCTTGTCCTATTTAGTGAAGCGCCTTTGAGAGGCGCTTCACTAAATGTTTTTTATTCTTACTTGACTAGTTTCTTGAATTCTTCAGTCAACACGGGAACTACTTCAAAAAGGTCACCCACAATACCATAATCTGCTACATTAAAGATGTTGGCTTCGGGGTCTTTGTTAATGGCGACAATAAACTTTGAGGAACCCATGCCCGCAAGATGTTGGATTGCTCCAGAAATTCCGCAAGCAATATAAAGTGTTGGCGCAACTGTTTTCCCAGTTTGTCCAACTTGGAACTTGTGCTCTTTCCATCCGGAGTCTACTGCAGCACGTGAAGCTCCGACAGCGGCACCTACAACATCAGCCAAGGCTTCCAAGATGACGTAATTTTCAGGGCCCCCCATTCCACGTCCCCCAGAAACAATGATGTTCGCCTCTGTAAGATCTGGACGACTTGATGCTGCAATAGCAACTTCCTTAAGGATGGCGCGTAAATCACCTGCATCGATGTCAGCAGCTTCCTTAACGATTTCGGATTTACGTGCAGCATCAGGATCAGTTACTTTAAAGGTATTGGGGCGAATTGTTGCCAGAATTGGACGTACGTTAGATGTTAGATATTCGAAAGCTTTACCTGCATAAATAGGACGTTTAAAGACTAAGAAGCTACTCGCGTCAGTTTCCATTCCCGTACAGTCAGACGCTAAACCGACTCCTAGGCGTTGGGCCAAACGTGGTGCGAGATCTTTTCCAATAGCAGTGTTTCCCATTAAAACAGCCTGAGGCTCCTCTTTGCGAATAAGCTTGTTAAGAACAGAAGTATAAGCTCCTGTTGTATAGTCAGCCAATTTCGCGTCTTCGATGAGGATGACCTTATCCGCTCCACTGGCGGTTACAGTCTGAGCAAGTCCTTCAATACCGTTCCCGACTATTACAGCTACCAGAGGCTCACCAGTTTCATCCGCTATTTTTCGTCCTTGGCTGAGAAGTTCTAATGAAACTTTACGAATCTCTAGGTTACGTTGTTCGACAATAATTAAAATCCCTTTTGCCATGTTAATCCCTTCCTCCCTTTACAGAATCTTAGCTTCTTCGCGCAAGAGTCGTGCTAATTCATGAGCTGCTGTTGCAACGTCTCCAGGAATCTTTTGTCCCGCTTTACGAGCATCAGGTAAAGTATATTTTTGTACACTCATTTTTGGTGCTAAATCTCCTGCACTAAGTCCAAGATCAGCAAGTGTGAGCGTTTGGATTGGCTTTTTCTTCGCTTTCATAATTCCCGCAACGGATGGATAACGGGGTTCATTCAGACCTTTTTGAGCAGTTAATACCAGTGGTAATTCTGCTTCAATTGTCTCAGTTCCTCCGTCAATTTCACGGGTCGCAGTCACATGAGTTCCAGTAACATCGAGTTTGAGAATACTACTAATAGAAGGAACGTTCAATATTTCTGCTAAGCGAACACCGATTTGACTTGCACCATCATCGATGGCGATACGCCCAGCTATGACGATGTCACATGGCATTTTCGCAATCGCTTTGGCAAGAACCTCTGCGTTGGCCCATTCATCGGCATTTTCTAAGGCAGGATCGCTGATAAGCACCCCTTTGTCAGCCCCCATTGCTAAAGCAGTACGGATTGCTTCTTGAGCTTTAGCACCTCCAATACTAACGACGGTGACCTCGCCACCTAATTTTTCTTTCAGCTTGATTCCCTCTTCAACGGCAAACTCATCGTACGGGTTGATAATTAGGTTTACCCCATTGGCATCAATTTTGCCACTACCATCTAGTACAATTTTAGCCTCTGTATCAAATGTTTGTTTGATGTAAACGATGATATTCATGCTTTCTCCTCCTAACTTTTCCTAGTCTGCCATACAGGCACGTTAAATGATCTATATTTGGACACCTCCCTGAAAACCAGGGGGAATGGTATCACCATGTTGGTTTGTTCTGTGGACATTGTCCTTTAAATCCTACAGGCCACCAGGTAAGCTAGCCGAGCACAGCAACTCAGACAGTTCCATAACTTGCAAGAC
>OMOF01000424.1:556-2064 GCA_900290375.1 Candidatus Desulfosporosinus infrequens | reverse complement strand
AGAAGTCGTAACCATGGATGATGAGGTTCTTCTCAAGCTGGTTCAGGGGTATACGAAGGAATCCGGAGTACGAAACCTCGAACGGCAGGTGGCTAATCTTTGTCGGAAAATAGCCATTCGTTGGGTGAAAAAGGAATGGGAACCTCATACCTTGACAAATGAAGATCTAGAGACCGCCTTAGGCGTACCACGTTATCATTTTCAAGTGGCGGCGAAGGCTCCGGAAATCGGGGCGGTAACGGGATTGGCGTTCACAGAAGTCGGTGGGGTCGTTCTAACGGTTGAAGTGACCCCCTTGCCGGGAAAAGGAAGATTGACGTTAACTGGTCAGTTAGGGGATGTCATGAAAGAGTCTGCTCAAGCGGCTTGGACCTTTATTCGGGCTTATGCTCTTGAACTGGGAATTGAAGAAGACTTTTATGATAGAACCGACCTGCACATTCATGTTCCAGAAGGTGCTATTCCGAAAGACGGTCCGTCAGCTGGGGTTACGATGGCTACGGCGATGGCCTCCGCCTTGTCCAAGCGATCAGTACGGGCAGACCTGGCTATGACAGGTGAAATAACCTTGCGTGGCAACGTTTTACCGATCGGCGGCGTCAAAGAAAAAGTTTTGGCAGCGCATCGAGCGGGAATTAAAGTTGTGTTGCTTCCAGAGGAAAATCGTAAGGATCTTGAAGATGTGCCGGAGAACGTTCGCAAAGTGATGGAATTTCACTTTATGAGTCGGATTGAGGAAGTGCTGAAACTTGCGCTTCTTCCTCTTGCTCATTCAGATGAGGTGCCTGAGGAGAATTCGCTTTCTGGGCATTCCGTTTATGCTCAAGAGGGAATACCGGTTACGGATCCAGAGCCGGAGGAACCGCCGGTGTGGAAGTCGTAGTCTAGACTAAGAGACGGTTCTTGCATGTCGAGGGTCGCGAGACACTTGTTCAGCCTTGCGTTCGTCGTGCTAAACTAAGGCTTTAACCCCTGATGAAAGGGGGGTTAAAGCCAAGTTTGGCTACGACTCACGCAGAGGCGTTCACGCCGTGTTCTCGCGACTCTCTTGGGTTGCGGGAAGACGACGCGAAAAGTGCAAACGGGGACGGTTCTTACTTGCATCTTTTGCGTGAGTGCAAGTAAGGGACGGTTCTTGTTTGCATGCTGAGGGTCGCGAGACACTTGTTCAGCCCTGCGTTCGTCGTGCCAAACGAAGGCTTAGATGCAAACGGGGACGGTTCTTGCTTGCATCTTTTGCGTGTAGACGATTTTGCTCTAAGTAATACAATGGGCTTGTCGAGGTGCCAAGGCTGTTAAAAGGTAGAGTATCACCCAAGTCGCTAACCCACAACGAAGCACTTATCGCCGTGGATGCAGAGATAATTCCTCCCCCTCTTAAATTTTCAGAAAGAAGGTCAAGTCTTGATAGTTATTCGGAAAGCTGAATATGTAGCTTCTGCGGTTAAATACGAACAGTATCCTGTCGGTGGGTGGCCTGAGATTGCGATGGCTGGGCGGTCAAATGT
>OMOF01000424.1:0-546 GCA_900290375.1 Candidatus Desulfosporosinus infrequens | reverse complement strand
CTGAATTTCTACGGGGTCAACGATGCTTGGTTTCTTGTGGATCTGCCGGGCTATGGCTACGCAAAGGTCGCCAAAACGGTTAATGCTCAATGGGGCCCTATGATGGAGGCGTATCTTAAAAAGCGAGAAACGTTACGTGCGGTGATTCAAATCGTGGATATCCGCCATGCTCCGAGTATGGAAGATATTGAAATGCAGCAGTGGTTACGCACTATGCAAGTTCCAACCATGGTTGTAGCGACGAAAGTAGACAAAATTGCACGGGGACAGTGGCTAAAACATTTGAATGTAATAGCCAAAGCGCTAGATATTCCAGATGTTTCACTGATCCTTCCTTTTTCGGCAGAATCAGGAGTCGGAGGAAAAGAATTGAATGAGGCTATTGAGGAAGTGCTGGGACTTGAAGAGGGACTTGTGTGACACAGCGCTCGGTACTTACGACGCAGCGCAAACTAACCGTTCAAGCTCCCGGCTTTGGGGTCGGTCGCTTGAACGGAAGTTTGCTAGGCTGCTTACGTGCAATAGGGGACGGTTCTTGATTGCATT
>OMOF01000276.1 GCA_900290375.1 Candidatus Desulfosporosinus infrequens | reverse complement strand
ATCAAAAAAACGTTTGAGTGTATCAATGAGACCTTCGGAAAAAACGAGGCAACGGTGGTGGAGGAACAGCCACCGGAAGCGGCTCCGGTAGTGGCTTCAGAGGATGTTCAGGTAGAAGCAGTTCCGGAGGTAGTTCAGGGAACAGCGATCTAGAGTGGGATTGGAATACAGTGTATAAAACTGCGATGCGAGCCGGAGTTCGGCCTAGTGAATTCTGGGAGTTAACTCCTGCTGAGTACAACCTCATTGTTGAGGGGTATACGGAAACGCAGAAGGAAACCATGTACCGCGATATTAGAAACGCCTATTACACAGGATGCTTTGCCCAGGTTGAGGAACCCACGGAGTTTTACGATAAAATTGTGGGTAGTCTCTTCTCTGAATCACAATCCGCGGAGGAAATGTTTAGTTTCCTCAAGAGCATTGCAAAAGGCGGTCCTCAAGTGGATATCCTTGATTCACATTTTAACATTCCGCTAAAGCTTACGCCAGAATTTGACGTGGGCATTTTTAGTTATATCTACCGGATGGAAGAGAAAACGCTCAACATATATCTGCCCGACGTTTCGCTCTCTGTAAATGGCGTGGTTTTAAAGCCGGATAAAGGAATGTATGCCATTACGCCCGGACTGGTGAACATCAAATACAACGGTCAGGTTTACACCATTGTAATGATCTGGGCTGGAACCTAAACTCCAGCCTTTTTGAAAGGAGGTGATGGAAATGAGTAGTACCGTCGGGAATATTATTGCGCGAGTTGGGGCAGATGTCTCCCCACTGACTGAGAGCATGAAAGAAGCCCAGAACACAATCCTCACTTTCAAAGATGAATCGTTGGCGGCACTAAAATCCTTCGGCCTACCCCACATCAGCAGCACCAATCTAGTTGAAGCTATCCAATCGGGCCAGCGGGTCGTCGTCAATTTTTCACAGGAAGCTGGTGAGTCCTTAACACAATTCCAGCAACGGGTAAGAACAACCTTCACGGAGGCTGGGATTGATATAACGGCCTATGAAGCAGCCCTACTGGATGCCGATAAAGTCCATGCCGAGTTTGCCAAAGGAGCAGTTAAGAGTTTCCAGGCGGTCAGTGCTGCGACTGAAGAGGTAAATAATAAGGCACAGGATCTTAGGAATTCATTAGGAAATTCGTTCTCTGGAATACAAGCTAACTTTAGTGCCTTTAAAGATTCAGTGGCAAATGCCTTCCAAACCATGACAGATGGCAGCGCGAGCTTCGGCGATAAAA
The DNA here is from genome assembly GCA_900290375.1 of Candidatus Desulfosporosinus infrequens. Taxonomy (GTDB): domain Bacteria; phylum Bacillota; class Desulfitobacteriia; order Desulfitobacteriales; family Desulfitobacteriaceae; genus Desulfosporosinus; species Desulfosporosinus infrequens. Next base: position 940 of record OMOF01000276.1, on the reverse strand, counting down.
TAGGGGCAGTTTCCAAAGCAGTCGTGGATGGCTTTGGCCTTATGACTGGTGCTATCGAGATATTTATCGCCATTGAAGTTGTGAAGAAAGTTGGAGAGTGGATAAGTGAATTAGAAGACCTCGCTGCCGAGACCCAGGACGTTGAACATCGGTTTTATGCTTCTATGGGTTCGATGTCCGATGAGGCTGAGGATTTCAGTAAGAAGCTGAGTGATTCCTATGGCATCAGTCAAGAGGCCATTGAAGGTATGATGGGCAAGGAATACGCGAACACCCGTATGTTGGGATTTGACCCAACCCAAGCGGAGCAAATGTCAGAAAAAATCACCCAACTTTCCTTCGACTTAGGAAAATTAAAAGGCATTGACCCTTCAGAGGCTTTTGATGCGCTCCAGCGTGGTATGGAAGGACAGACCAGGGGCCTAATGGATCTTGGTATCCGCATAACCACGACAGACCTTAAAAACAAAGCACTGAGTGAGGGCTTGATTAAGCAAGGGCAGACCATGACGGATGCCCAAACGTCGGCTGTAGCTTATCAGATGATCATGGAAAAGATACAAGGTACAACTGGGTACTATTCAACGCAAGCGGATACTCTTTCTAACCAGCAAGCCAAGCTCAACGAGGGCTGGGACAAAATGAAAGAAACCATGGTAAACGCCCTCACCCCTGCGTTTGAAGGGTTCTATAAAGTCGTGCAATTTGTGGCAACGGGCATCGAGTATTTAAGTGACGAGGTGGCTATAGGAATTCAATATATCACCTTATTTGCCGAAGATACTGCCAGTGCAATTAAGGACATTATGAGTTTGAACTTCGGTCAGATCGGCGCAGACTGGGCCACCAACTACGCCTCTATTTTCAACGCAAACGGAGCGACGAAAGACCTTGGCAACTCAATGGATGGCGCAACTTCTGCAGCGAATGCCCAAGATGC
>OMOF01000328.1 GCA_900290375.1 Candidatus Desulfosporosinus infrequens | reverse complement strand
CGAATGCCCAATTATACATTGCAGAAAACTTATCAAGGTTGGTCGCCTTGGGTAATCATGTCGGCATATTTGGTGTAATTGGCTTGCTCTGGACCACTTTGGGGGGATTTGTCTCATTTCAGCAGATTCTTGACATGATATGGGAAATCCCTCATCGACGGTCATTTGTCAAGCGATATTTGGTGGGCTTTGGNNGTCTTTAACCGTTATGACATCCTTGGCGACGACGGTTTCACTTGCGTTAGCACAAAGAATCTTCACTCAGGGTAATTTAACTTTCTGGGTGGCACTTTTTCATGACATCTCTCGTATGTCGTTTCCATTACTGTTGTTTTTGACTTGCTATTTTTGTTATCGTTTCTTACCGTCAGATACGATCAGGCCTACCTATCTTTTGATGGGCGCCTTGGTTTCAACGCTTGGAATATACCTCTCTCGAGAAGTGTTTGTTTTGTATTCACTGCACTTGGGACAGTACGAAATGATCTATGGAAGCCTGACCTTCATTATGCTGTTTACATTCTGGGTTTATATTGTCTGCATTATAGTATTGTTTGGTGCGGAGGTGGCAGTGACATTAAGCGTAGTTAGGGAGCAAAATAGAAAAATATAGATGTTTTTGATTGCAATGCTAAGTTTTAGCTGAATAGAATTAAGTCAGCTCCTGCGTTCTTTCAGTTAAGAAGAGCAGAAATCGCTTGTGATTTCTGCTCTTCTTAACTGTATTTTTATCTAACGGTGATACACCAAACTAATACCTACTCTAGTAGCTCTTCACTAGCCAGCAATTGTTCCAGGGTCTCCGGTTTAGGTGTGAGGAATAAGGTCCAGTTCTGTTCGTAGATTACCATCCCAGGCTTGGCCGCGTTGGGTTTCTTCAGCTGTTTAACATGGGTGTAATCCACGGGAACCTGAGAAGAACCACGAGCTTGACTGTAATAAATTGCTAAGGCAGCTGCTTCTTCAAGGGTGCTGTCATCTGGGAACTCTTCCCCATCTGCGAGAGGGATCAGAACGTGTGAACCGGGAATTACTTTGACATGGAGCCAAAGGTCGTTGGGTTTACCTTTGCGCATGGACAGCCAATCATTTTGAGTATTATTTTTCCCAACCAAGATTACTCGACCTTGACTCGAACGATAGACTCGTGGATGGATAGACTCTTTGGGTGCTTTGACTTTCGTCTTCGTCTTCGTATTGGAGCGGCCCTTTTTTAGTTTGACATTCTCCCTTTTCAAACGTTTTCCGGCTAAATACCCTTGACCAACTAGCTCAACATGGATTTCATCAAGTTCGGAAAGGGTGGTCGCCTGATCCAAACTGACTTGTAAGGAAGCTAGGTAGTTCACTTCCTCGAGTGCAGCTGCTTGGAGCGGCTTTGTTTTGAGGAGGGTGGCTTTCGCTTTATTATAAAGTTTGTAATAGTGCTGAGAGTTGTCAATGGCACTTAGATTGGGATTGAGCGGAATGACCACGGGAGAAAGCGCGGGGCTATAATAATCTTCCACCGTGATTTCAGGTGATCCCTCTGGAATACGGTAGAGGTTTGCGGTAAGGAGTTCCCCCCACTTTTGATAGGCAAGACCGGACTTGGCGTTGGTCTCAGCTTCAGCATATATTTTAAGTTTCTTGCTGAAATGGGAGTGTTGGTCTTGAACGATTTTACGTAGAGAGCCGCGTTTTGCTTCAAGAGTGTTCTTGCTGGATTTTGACTGATAAAAGCCTGTGACCGCGTCATTTAATGTTGCAACATTTTCTATTCTCAACTCTTGGTATTGTTGAAAGGGGATAAAGGTGAACGCGGTGGGAGGAGATTGGAGTGCGGATTGATAATAAAGACACGGTTGAATGGTAGGAATCCCTTCAGGATTACTTAAGCGACGATAGGTCTGAAAAAGCCGAGAAAAATCAATATCCCCACACTGATGGAGGCTGGTTTCTGTACTCAAGCCTGCTTGAATGACGATTTCACGGGCCAATTCCGGGCTTATCCCGGCAAAGCGAGCGAGAAGGACCCCAGTTATGGGGCGATCTAGATCTTCTTCATAGAGGGTTTGTCGCCAAAGATCTTCATCCTTTAAGGGCGGACGTTTTCCTTGAGAGGGAGGTGCAAGATAAATCCGTCCGGGTAATACCTCGCGATAGCGGCTTAAGGCGTAGGAATAGCGCTTAAGACCGTCGAGAATCGTATTCGTGATCGGATCGACGAGAATGAGATTACTGTGTTTTCCCATGATTTCCAAGTGAAGTTGCAGGGTGACTAGATCGCCGCGGTCGTTGTAATTTTGAACGTCAAAAGTTACTACCCGTTCCAGCTCACTTTGGTGTAGGCTGACGATTTTGCCACCTTCGAGGTGTTTGCGTAGAATCATACAAAACATGGGCGGGGAGCTCGGGTTTTTCTTGTTTTCCTGAGTGAGGTGGAAGCGAGGGGAGGTTGCATTGGCACTTAGCAGGAGGCGTCGAGACCCCTGTTGCCGCAGTTGGAAATGGATTTCCTCCTTTTCCGGTTGATGAATTTTATCAATTCGTGCTCCGGTGAGCAGTGGAGCAAGCTCTTTAATTAGATAGGCGAGGGTCACACCGTCTAAGGCCATGTGAGAACTCCTTTCATCCCTTGAACTTGAATCATCGAGCGAAGCAAGTTCGTCGATTTTAACCTTGATTCCCGTGAAAAATTATACCTACATTAATAACCCTGATTTTAACCACAGATTACACAGATTAACACAGATTTAAAAATACATACATTTTTAGCTCTAAAATATAAATCGCTTGTAACGCAATTGATATTCGCCAAAGTTGATAAAAGCCCAATTTAATCCTGTAACTTTGAGATAATTGATAATTATCGTTTCTTCATTAACTTCCATCTTCGCCATTTTTCGATACTTAATCCTTCTTAATCTGTGAAATCTGTGTTAATCTGTGGTTTCTCTTATCGTTCTTTTCCCCGTTCAGAATTCCCCAAGGCGTATTTACAGTGTTTTTCCTAGTAGGTATAAAAAAATGCGGGATTTTAGGTTTTAAGTATAACACACTTGTTCTTGCGAGGCATTTTTCACCATAGTTGGGAATAAGCATGTACTACAAAAGGGACAAAGCCGTTTGCACGATGCGCGACACACGATGCGCGACGCACGATGCATGAGGCACGAAAAGGAGGAAAAGAGGCATGCGGCAACAGGCATGGCATGTGTTGCCTTGGCTGGATGTGGCCAAGGTCTTGGATGTACATCCGGGTAAGGGGTTAAGTGTTAAAGAAGTGCAGCGGAGATTAGTTGAGGTTGGAAAAAACGTTTTGGCGGTGAAAAAAGGAGTTCATCCCGTTTTTCTGTTCTTGGGACAATTCAAAGATTTTATGGTTTTAGTTTTACTGGCAGCGACAGTTGTATCCGGACTTCTGGGCGAAATTGCGGATGCAGTCACGATTTTGGCAATTTTGATTATTAATGCCATTCTCGGTTTTGTTCAGGAGTATCGGGCGGAGCGTTCCATGGAATCCCTCCGTTCCCTTACTGCTCCTGAAGCGCGGGTGTTGCGAGAAGGCGTAGAGCAACGGATTCCAGCTGCGGATGTTGTACCTGGGGATATTGTCCTTCTCGAAGCCGGAGATCGTATCCCTGCAGATGTGCGTTGGATTCAGGCCGTCAATATGCAAGTGGAAGAGTCTGCTTTGACGGGGGAATCCCATCCTGTGAGCAAAAGCATCTTACCGCTTCGGGAAGAACTCACGCCTATGGCAGATCGTCAAAATATGGGGTATATGGGGACTTCTGTAGTCAATGGTCGGGGAGCTGGAGTTGTCGTGGCGACTGGGATGGAGACGGAAATGGGCCTCATTGCCGGGATGATCCAAAGTGTGGAAGACGAAGAAACCCCTTTACAAAAGCGTTTAGCGGAACTAGGTAAATGGTTAGTCCTGATTAGTTTTCTGGTTTGTGCCGCGGTTGTATTGACTGGGGTTTTAAGGGGAGAGGACTTTTATAAAATGTTCTTCACCGGAGTTTCGTTAGCAGTGGCGGCTATTCCTGAAGGATTACCCGCGATTGTTACGGTGGCATTGGCGGTGGGGGTGCAACGCATGGTGAAACGGCAGGCGATCATCAGGAAACTTCCGGCCGTTGAAACCTTGGGGTGTGCGACAGTGATCTGTTCAGACAAGACAGGGACGCTGACCCAAAATGAAATGACGGTGCGTCAGATCTATTCGGATGGACGAAAAATTACCGTTTCCGGAGAAGGGTATGATCCTAAAGGGGAGTTCCAGGGTGCCGATCCAGAGAAAGACCGGGATCCGCTACGAGAAGGGTTAAAGATTGCGGCCCTTTGTAACAATTCCAGGTTGACTAAGAAAGGGGTTCAAGTTGCTGGACTTTTTCGTTCGAAGGGAAATGATGCTCCTTGGGGTATTGAGGGAGATCCTACAGAGGGGGCCATTCTCGTGGCCGCCGCTAAGGCGGGGATATGGCGTGAAGTTCTGGAACGCAAACAAGATCGAATTGGGGAACTGCCCTTTGACTCAGACCGGAAACGAATGAGTGTTGTTTATCAGACGAAACAGGGTAAGATGGCCTATGTCAAAGGGGCTCCGGACATGGTTCTGCGGCTTTGTCGACAGGAATTGACTGCGCAAGGGGTTGCGGAGCTGTCTAATGAACGCGTGCGCAGCATTATGCGGGCCAATGATGAAATGGCACGGCATGCTCTCCGAGTTCTGGCAGTTGCTGAGAAACCGCTGTCAGATTCTGAGCCCCTTGACGAGCAGATTGAACAAGGGTTGACGTTTGTTGGGCTGCTGGGCATGATCGATCCACCGAGAGCGAGTGCTGTCAGAGCGATAAAGGTTTGTCGGCAGTCTGGTATTAAACCTGTCATGATTACGGGTGATCATCGCTTAACAGCAGAAGCAGTCGCCCATGAGTTGGGGATTTTACGCGGAACCGGCGGCGGAGTTATCACGGGAGAAGAGCTTGAGAGAATGTCTGATCGGGATTTGAGCGAGCGGGTCATGGATGTTTCTGTCTATGCCCGCGTGACGCCGAAAGATAAACTCAGAATTGTGCGGGCCTTTAAAAAACGTGACCAGGTGGTGGCGATGACTGGTGACGGGGTAAATGACGCTCCTGCAGTCAAAGAGGCAGATATCGGGGTGGCTATGGGTTTAACGGGAACGGATGTAACTAAAGAAGCTTCAGCTATGGTTTTAGGGGATGATAACTTTGCGACGATCGTAGCAGCCGTGGAAGAGGGCCGAGGAATTTACGATAACATCCGTAAGTTTATTCGTTACTTACTTGCCTGTAATCTAGGAGAAGTCTTAACAATGTTTATAGCGACACTCGTGGGCTTGCCACTACCACTGCTGCCGATTCAAATCCTCTGGATTAATCTGGTTACAGACGGTTTGCCGGCGATGGCTTTAGGTGTAGATGGAGCCGAACCCGGTATTATGAATCGTCCGCCCAGAGCACCGGGAGAAAGTATTTTTGCGCGTGGTTTGGCTAGTAAAATAGGAATAAGAGGAACCATGATCGGCTTAGGAACGCTCTTTGTGTTTGTTGCCGGGCTTTTTATAGGAGTTAATATGTTAGGCGCCCGAACTATGGCCTTTACAACCTTAGTATTTTCACAGTTGTTCCATGTCTTTGATTGTCGGTCTGAAGAAAGAGGTATCTTTGAAGTGGGCCTCTTTACCAATCCCTATCTTGTCGGAGCGGTGCTGATCTCTACGCTCATGCAGCTCAGTGTCATATATCTTCCTCCTCTGCAGGCGATCTTTAAGACCGCACCCTTACACGGTTGGCAATGGATTTTTATCCTGTGCGTAGCAGGTGGACCGTCTGTTTTGATTGGCTTGGCTAGGCTCCTTAAAAACAGTTGGCAAGGAAAATCAGTTGGAGGACAATACGTCGTGCCTATTAGCGGAATAAATGCCAAAAAATAATGGGATGGCTACGGTTACGGTCAACGGTCAACGGTTACGGGTAGGGGCACGCTGCAGCGTGCCCCTACGGTGTATTGAAGGAAAGAGATGGGTGGAGTGTATGATGAGCTTTTATGTATAATGTATAACTCTCCTCCTCCTCGTGTATACTTGCTTCAAATGGTTGACCCGTTTCATTCCGTATAGTATTCTTTTAAAGAACAAGGCATAGTATGAATATACTTTGTTATGATAAGGATTTTATCAATAGTATAAGCCGAGCCGAACTAATCTTGGGGCTATGCGTGCGATATTTGATGTTTGACATTCGAACCATGAACTTCGAACCTCGAACATCAATTAAGGAGGAGGAGCGGATGGAATTCGTGAAAATGCATGGTCTGGGGAATGATTTCGTTTTCCTGGACCATTTTTCTGTCGCGGCAGAGGTTGATTACCCAAAGTTGGCCAAGCTGCTCTGCCATCGGCAATTTGGGATAGGTGGGGACGGATTAGTCATCATTTTGCCTTCGAAAGTCGCCGATGCCCGGATGCGTATCATTAATTCGGACGGATCCGAACCAGAAATGTGCGGAAACGGCATCCGTTGTTTTGCGCGTTATGTCTTCGATCGGGGGATTGTTTTACATAACCCAATGCGTATAGAAACTCTTGCCGGGGTCATGACCGTAGGACTTAATATCCAAGACGGTCAAGTACAAGGGGCACGAGTAGATATGGGTGAGCCCATTTTGCGGGCAGACCTCATCCCAGTTTTGGCTCAAGGGGAACCTGTGGTGGGTCAGGCTCTTGAAGTGTCAGGAGAAACGTTCCTATATACTGCTGTCTCCATGGGGAATCCGCACTGCGTTATCTTTATAGAGGATTATGATGAGCTGGATTTTGAACGATTTGGACCAGCGTTGGAGAAACATTGGTTGTTTCCCCGTAAAACCAATGTTGAGTTTATACAGATTAATTCGCCTCGCGAGATAACCATGAAAGTTTGGGAACGGGGTGCTGGACCGACGCTCGCTTGCGGTACGGGTGCTTGTGCCTCTGTGGTGGCAGCTGTACTTAACAATAGAGCTGAACGTGCAGTAACTGTCCATCTGCTGGGCGGAGACTTATTTATTGAATGGGGACACGACAATCACGTCTATATGACGGGGCCAGCGACTTATGTGTTTAAAGGCGAATGGTTGGAAACACTGCAAAATATTTTATAAATTGCCAGAGGTTATGAAGGAGGAAGTTCTTATTATGGAAGAAGCACAACGGATTCAAGCATTACCCCCGTATTTATTTGCCCGAATTGATGAAAAGATAGCCGATGCCAAGGCGAAAGGCGTGGATGTGATTAGTTTGGGGATTGGTGACCCCGATCTCCCGACTCCAGATCATATCATTGACAAGTTGATCGAGGCCGCGCGCAACCCGGAAAATCATCGCTATCCTTCTTATGTCGGAATGTTGGAGTTCCGTTCAGCGGTGGCGGAATGGTATAAACGGCGTTCAAATATTGTACTCGATCCGAAAAAAGAAGTGGTCACCCTGATTGGTTCCAAAGAAGGGATTGCTCACATTGCTTTTTGCTATATCAACCCCGGAGATATTGCCTTGATTCCAGATCCAGGTTATCCGGTCTATGGCGTGGGAACCCTACTAGCCGGAGGGGTTCCTTATATCATGCCACTTAAGGAAGAAAACGGTTTCTTGCCTGATTTAGAGGCGATTCCAGCAGAGGTGGCCCAGAAAGCTAAACTTATGTTTTTGAATTATCCGAACAATCCCACCGGAGCGATTGCCGATGAAAGCTTCTATTTAAAGGTCATTACTTTTGCTAAGAAATATGACATCATTGTCTGTCATGATGGTCCTTACTCGGAAATTGCTTTTAAGGGCTATAAGCCTTTGAGTTTTCTGGAGGTTCCTGGGGCAAAAGATGTCGGGATAGAGTTTCATTCGATGTCCAAAACCTATAATATGACGGGTTGGAGAATTGGTTGGGCGGCAGGAAATGCTAGGGTTATTGAAGCGCTTGGTCGTATCAAATCGAACATTGACTCGGGGGTTTTTCAGGCAGTCCAAGAGGCTTCTATTGAAGGGCTTCTGGGTAATCAGGACATCATCCAAGAAGTTTGTAAGATCTATCAGGAACGACAGGATATCGTGATTGAAGGCTTGACAGCTTTAGGGTGGAGTGTGGCAAGGCCTAAGGCGACGATCTATGTTTGGCCCAAAGTACCAAAAGGATTTACTTCAACTACTTTCTGCGAATTAATTTTAGATAAAGCTGGTGTGGTAGTTACCCCTGGCAACGGCTATGGGGAATATGGCGAAGGTTACTTCCGCATTTCGCTAACGATTAATACGGAGCGACTTAGGGAAGCTTTAAAACGTTTGCAGGATAATTTTGGGAAGTTCGAATTTTAGTGACCCTGCAGAGCACATGGTACTCCCACTTATAGAGGTCGGAGTCTCGGGGATCAATGCCAAGAATAAAATATCGGTTAGTAAATGAGTGTCTCTTAAGTAATACAAGGCGCATCTTTGGTAAGATGCGCCTTGTATTTATTTCTTGGGAAGCAGGGGGACGGTTCTCTTGCTTCTTCCTCTGCTGCTCAATCCCGGAGATATTGCCCTAATTCCGGATCTAAGTTATCCGGTCTATGGCGTGGGAATTTTACTAACAGGAGGGGTTCCTTCTATCATACGACAGGAAGCGAGAGAACCGTCCCTCTGCTTCCTGTGGCTTGTAGGCTTATTTTCTTCTTGTCCATATCATATCACCTGCCAAATGCTGTTTCAATACTTTATGGCTAGTTTTACCAATTTAGAAGGAGATAATCATACTTTAAATATAAGGAAAAAGAAGTAAAAATGTTTTATGAAGAATATTGAAACGAAAGGTTTCGAAGTTTTTTATTTTTAATGGTATCTGGGGGTGGACACGCCACATAGAGGGTTGCAACATCGGAGAGAATATGAATGTAATAACCCGACGTCGCAAATCCTCGGGAAGTTATGTGCAATCTGGCCTTTGGGGCTAAACAAGGAAGTCATATTTTCTTTTCCCATGCAGGATTCTTCTGATTTCAACGACGTCCTCAAAGATTACATAAAAAACAAGGTAACTTTCCACGACCAGCATCCGATAGTTTAAGTGAATAAGTCTTGGATCTTTTGGCACATGCCCTATGAAAGGAAAGTGGGCTAATTTGGAGATGGCCCTGTCAATTTCCCCAATAAATCTTAGTGCAGCAGTGGGATTGTCAATCTGAATATAGTCGAGTACTTCGGTCAAGTCTCTCTCCGCAATTGGTAGGTATTCGATTCGAAACTTGCTATCCATTTATCTTTGACCGTAACTTGTTGAATAGATCTTTATGGGAAATGCGAGGAAGTTCTGCGGCGCTTTGGGCTTCAGCTTCTGCTAACTTCTGATACAGTTCAAGTAAAGCCTGCTGCTTTTCATATAAAGCCATGCTCATTACCACTAAGTCCCCTTGTCCATTCTTGGTAATGAAAACCGGTTCACCATTTTCGTGACAGATTTCGGATATTTGGTTGAAGTTATTGCGCAGATCAGAAATAGGCTTAATGATTGGCATATTCAAAAACACCATCCTATCATTGTTTATATACATATTATATCATAATTGTGATAGAAAGATGCAAGCGCCAGACAGCAACAAGATGTTCCCGTAACTTAGCCAATATAAAAGTAGTATGACGCTACGGGAACACCCAGAACGTTAGTACGCCATGCAATGCAAAGGCCCGTCATCCGTGGCGGGGATTGGATACATTTTTCGCAAATTTGATTGTCAAATACTTTTATAGGATGTGTGATTATTTGAGTAGATTTACATTTATTGCGTCTGACTGTGAGTTACCAGGAAATGATTTGTCCGGTATTATAAAGCTGACTGTTATGGATTTAAAGGAGATGAATCCTAGACCTAAATCTTTTTGGGATCTTGATAAACTGTCTGATGATTGTAAAACATTATTTATTCCGGATGGTGCGGATACTAGCGGATAAGCTCATACAGAGTGCAGCAGCCAAGGTGCTAGAAGCCATCTTTGAACAATATTTTTGTTGTAGTAGTAGTTATGGCTATAGACCCAAGCTTAGCGCACATACAGTAATTAAGGACCTGACAAAAGAATTGAACTTTGGCAATTACAGTTACATGGTAGAAGCAGATATTCGGGGATTTTTCCAAAACATAGATCATACTTGGCTTATTAAAATGTTAGAGCAAAGAGTTGACAACAGAGCATTCCTTGGGCTAATCAAGAAATGGCTTCAAGCAGGCATATTGAAACAAGATGGAGAGGTAATACACCCGGCAACGGGATCTCCTCAGGCGGAATAGTTAGCCTCATACTAATAATCAAAAGGAGAACATCTACATTGAAACTCAAAAAGTCCCTGCATACCTTTAAAGATTGGTGCAGGGAGAACAGGAACAACAGGCTTCGTAGACTGTTCC
>OMOF01000063.1 GCA_900290375.1 Candidatus Desulfosporosinus infrequens | reverse complement strand
TGTTTAGGCTGAATTAAAAAGTCCGAAAGCTGACGGTCTTGCCTGTCCATAAGTTGACGAATATAATGACCATGACGTTAACCTTGGAGAAAGGAAAAAGACGCCTCTATATAATGTGTACTGCTATCAACAGTATCACTAGAGGCATCTTCAAGAAACAACATGATCATTATATCAAACTATTCGCTGGTTGAGAAGAACGGTACGGCTGGCGTTTTCTGTTAGGAGTGCGGAAGTCATACCTTGCCCCTGTTGTGGACAACGTGTAGTCGTCATCGGTAGTCGTCGTCGGGTATGGTATCAAAGTTCTGGAGAAAAATCAATACTTATGATTCGTAGACTACGCTGCGAGTCATGTTTTAGGATTCACCATGAATTGCCGGACTTCCTCGTTCCTTACAAACGTTATGATGCGGAAAGCATAGAAGGCGTTGTAACCGAACCGCCCCGTTCAGACATTGCAGCGGATGAATCGACCCTCTCACGATGGAAAATCTGGTTTATTGCATGGGCCGTGTACGCCCAAGGTTGCTTAAATTTGATTTCGTTCCGTTTCAACCTACCTGTGGAGAACTCGTCCGATTGTTCACAGTCCGCACTCCAACGCCTTGGACAGTTTGTTGGTACCTCAGACGGATGGCTGAGTAGAGTTGTCCGACCGATCGCGAATTCTCATCTTTGGCGACAGACCCGTTCTGCATTTATGTCCGCACCAATCTGAGATAGACTCATGCTAATCCTACGAAATGGAGGCGTTAGCAATGAAAGATCAGAAGAAAGCTGAAGAGATTGCCGCTGAAAGAGTACAACTTTTATCACCGGTACTAGCAGACGGATTGGACCCAGCCAAAGCCCGTCAACTTAAAGTTGCCATTTGTGAGCAAACTGGTTTGTCCGAGCGTACGTTGCGTCGGTATCTAGCGCAGTACCGAGATAACGGATTCCGTGGACTCCTCCCTAAAGGTAAAGGCAGACAACAGGCAGATGCTATTCCCCCGCACCTCTTGGAACAGGCGATTATGTTGCGACGTGAAGTTCCGAGCCGTAGTGTCAGCCAAATCATTCAAATCTTAGAATGGGAAGGAAAAGCGCAACCGAGACAACTTAAGAGAAGTACCTTACAAGAAAAGCTTATGGAACGCGGATATAGTTCCCGGACCATGAGGATGTATACGGATGCCGGAGTTGCGGCTCGAAGATTCCAAAAACGACATCGCAATCAATTATGGCAATCCGACATAAAATATGGTCCCTTTCTTCCAATCGGACCGAACGGCACTCTAAAACAGGTGTATCTCGTTCTATTCATTGACGATGCAACACGGTACGTCTTGCACGGGGAGTTTTATCCAACGCTTGATCAGTCCATTGTGGAGGACTGCTTTCGAAAGGCCATACAACAAAATGCTCTTCCGGAGGCAACCTATTTTGATAATGGCTCGCAATATCGAACTAAATGGATGGGGCGAACCTGTTCTAAACTGGGTATTCGATTGTTGTTTGCCAAGCCCTATTCCCCAGAAAGTAAGGGTAAAATAGAACGCCTGAACCGTGTTGTTCAAAGTTTTCTCAATGAAGTCACGCTCGAAAAACCCAAAACATTGGATCGACTCAACACCTGGTTTCAAGCATGGCTTAGTGAATGCCACCAAAACAAACCTCACTCCGCACTGGGAGAGACGACGAGTCCCGAAACCGCGTATCGGAGCGATCGCTCACCATTACGATTCGTGGAACCCGCAATCTTGACGAATGCATTCCTCCATAGCGAAGAGCGAAAAGTGGACAAGTCCGGTTGTATCAGCTTTATGGGGAAGAAATATGAGGTAGGGATACTATTTATAGGAAGAAAAGTTCAACTCGTCTACGATCCCACTGACATCACGGAAATAACCATCGAGTATGAGGGGCATGAGCCCTGGACAGCTCGTGAGCTTGTCATAAGGGAATGGTCTGGAAAGCGTCCAGCGCTGCCGGAACATATGCAACCAGAAGCAGCTGACACATCGCGTTTACTTCGTGGCGCCGAACATAAGAATAAGCAACGAAAAGAACGGCAAGCTCCTGCTGTCACCTACCGAACGGTTCGGAAGGAGACGGGCGAGCATGTATGAGCCGTTCTACGGGCTGAGTCACACACCATTTTCGCGGGATATTCCAACCGATAAATTGTATCTATCGAGCATGCTGGACGAAACGCTTGGCAGGCTCGACTACGCAGCAGAGCGTCAGTTATTTGCTGTCATTACCGGCGACTGTGGTACAGGAAAAACGACGACAATTCGCCGGTTTGCGAAAACGCTCGATCCGGCGAAGTACAGAATTCTATACCTGTCGGATTCAAAGTTAACCCCTCGTCACTTTTATAAAGGGATGCTTGAGCAACTTGGATTCGAATCGAAGTTCTATCGCGGCGATGCCAAGCGCCAACTGCATCGGGAGATCGAATTGATGCGAGGAATTCATCGATTGCAGGCGGTTGTCGTTGTGGACGAAGCGCATTTGCTGGGTAAAGAGATGTTGGAGGAAGTTCGCTTTCTACTTAATATGAAGATGGATGCAGAGAGCCCCATGGCACTCATACTTGTTGGTCAGAGCGAACTATGGGATCGTCTACAGTTGCAGGCTTACACCGCGATTCGTCAGCGCATCGACTTACAGTGCAAACTGACGCACTATGATCGGGCCGAAGCAGAGGCTTATATGAAACGGCACTTAGCCTATGCGGGCGCAACCAGCGATATTTTTTCGGATCAGGCGATCGACGATATCTACCATTACTCCAGCGGTGCCGCCAGACTCATCAATAAGTTAAGTACGCACTGCCTCCTCTACGGCTCGCAGAACGGTCATCGGATTATTGATGACCGGATGGTAAAACGTGTGATCGAGGGGGAATTGTCATGAATCGACCAGTATTGAAAGACTATTTCATAACCACTGGGTTCTATGATCTCCTGCCGATGGCCTTGAAATTAGCTGGAAATCTAGGTTATGACCATTTTGAGATGATTGAAGCCATCTGCAAAGTTCATGATAAGTTTAACCAGTATCCACCCACTAGAAACAGAACCGCTTGGTTTAGACTGGTCTTTGAAGAGAAGTTAAAAGAGGCTAGGGCAGATATTCTGGCTTTTAAGACAAAGAAAGATCATCTTCGAGAAAAAGCCAGTAAATAAGAACGGCAATAATGTTTGTTCACTAATACTGCAATGGAGACAGATGTAGATTGGTGTTGCACTGATGTATAAGTCGGCATCCCTTGCACCAAAATGAGGAGGCTAAAAGTTGCCCAGACAGTCTATTGAACTACCTGATACGGTTAAAGAAGGGCTTGATAAAATGGCAACAACTTTTGGGATGACTCAAAATGCTCTTATTAATCTTGCAGTCGCCACGATGGTTGTAAAATATGAAGCTCAAGGGATGCGGATATTTTTTGATTTAATATCTCTTCCTGAAAAAACAAAATAGTCCGTCGTAGATCTATACAATGAGAACCTGCATTATTTATTTAATGAAGGTTCTCTCTTGGTTTAAAAATATATTCGTAGCAAGGACTCCATTATTGAATTAACAACTTTGAATGTAACAATGACGACGGACTGACGGACTGACTGACGAATATAAATGATATCGTTTAAATACCGGTATCTGTCTGTCTTCCTTTACCTATCTTGGCCAACTTACTTGTCTAAAACTGGACACCTTACGTCGTCAATCTCTGGATGTTATACGGTGTCAGTAACAACTACGTTGAGATGGTTTAAGAATTCTCCACAATAATATTCCACATATTTCTTTCATTTCCTGTGCGCACGTTGTGCGTTTCATATATATTTTTCAGAAATCATTCATACATAAAGTGATCAGCAAAAGTAAAAAGCAGCCCCCCCTCTTAGCTCCAGTGTCAATATTTCTTCCCTAATTAAGTAAGCGGTTGATATCTTGCAACATTTACTACAAGTATCAACCGCTTACTTATATGTTATAACCCCTAAGTTCTTACAAAGAACTTCACTAATTAAATTTACCACTATCTAAGATTGCCTGATATTTGTCGACAAGTCCAAGAACCTCCATATGATGATTATTTCCCACTTGAACATCAGGCTCATTTCTATCGCCATCGACATTTGGCATCATAACAAAACTTTGAGCTGCACTGGCCTTGCTCACTGGGACTTCATAAAGGACAACTGGGCGATAACCATCTTTAAAAGCAATGACTGTAACAGTCCCCCTAGGCATAGAAGTGTAATATGATGATGTTTCAGGGTATTTAGGATCCACAGGAGCCGTAATATCTTTTTGAACTTCACCCTGATCATTTGTAATCAGCTTACTGATTACCTTTCCATCTTCGCCGATCACTAAGATAGTAACTCCGGGAAGAGGCACTCCAGGAGTTTCTCCAGGTTGACCGGATGGCAAAGGTGTTGACACGCTGAAAACAACGTTGTCTGTTACTGTATCCGGCTTAGTAGTATTGGCAATACTGCTTGTATCCGGCTTAGTAGTATTTGGCATACTGCTTGTATCCGGCTTAGTAGTATTT
>OMOF01000366.1 GCA_900290375.1 Candidatus Desulfosporosinus infrequens | reverse complement strand
GCCCGTCTTTAATCGAAAACTCACTCATTTTTTCTTCCATCCTCTACGATTAAAATGCGATTCATTATCTAACTCCAATAATAACACAATGTATCTTTTTTTCCTCTTCAGTTATATTCAGAAATTCCGTAGAAAAGGCCCCCACCGTTTTCGATGAGAGCCGAATGATTAGATAGTCTCGCTTTGACAAGCGCTCCAGATCAAAGTCACCCTTGGTCAGTGAGTTTATTCGCCCTGTCTTTTCAGGAGACACAATTAAGAATCATTAATTAATTTGCAGCATGTCAACAACATTATACCTTTAAATTGCATTCTATTGCAATCGCATTTTGGTTAAACTTATATTGAACAGTTATCTAAGTGATCGAGGAATCAAAATGCCCCCTAAAAGCAGCAACTCATCGTACTCAAAAGAAGAACAGCAGTTTCTAAAAAATATAGGGTTTAAAATTCAATTCCTTCGGAAGCAGCGGGGTATAAGTCAGAGTGAACTTGCTGAAAGCTCAGGCCTTAGTGATACTACGATTAGCCACCTTGAAAGTACCTCAGCCTATGGGGTATCTATGATTGCCCTATACAGAATAGCGAAAGCCCTTGATGTAGACCCCAGTCAGATTCTGACCTTTAAATGATTACATTGGAAAAGAGAAGAGCAAGTTTCACCATGGTAGCGGTGAAACTGCTCTTTTTGCTTTTATGAATCCAGCGAAACTTGTTGTTCCGCGAAGGGTCATGGAACCTACGCGCAACGACAGTAAATGACTGCTCCAAAGTTGTTCCGTGATTTATCTATGTAAACTTGCTCAACAATTAATTAATCAATAAGGTCATTTTGGAATTTTGAAAGATGCTCGTACGGAAGAATAAGTCTTCCACGGTAGAGGCCACAACCATCGTTGATAAGGGAATTATTCATTGCCGAAAACATATTTACATCCAATTTTGATAATTCAAGCTGCTGCAACATGATACCTCTTTCATAAGCATCATCAAAATAAATAATTTCTCCTTTTGGAATTGCATCTCGTTTAACTCTTTCACTTTTCTGTCGCTTTTCGTAACCTAAATGATTGGCAGGACCAATTTCAGCAAAATCGTCCATTTCTTTGGTACGAAGTTGTACTTCCACATAACAACGGGCAATGTTATCATAAAATGTTATATGCAGCGAACGATAGCCACTAGACTCTGGATTTGCAACGTAATCTCTATAGTATGGGCTTACGCTCTCTCTTAACAAGGGCGATTTTTTCTGACCCATAAATGAAGACAGTTCTGCGGTAAATCCGCGTTCCTCAAGGAAACCAAGCAACTTGTTGGCAACATCATATAGATATTTATTTTCTTCATCCGCGCAAATCTCACCTTCTTTTAAATGACATTTGGGAAGAGAAATCACGATTCGGTAGGCAATCAAGTCCCGAAAACAGCTTAAATAGTTTTTTAGTTCAGGAAGAGACGGATAATTGCCATGTTTAATATAATACTCGTAAATATNNAAATTTTGCTTCCGCGCGTATCAGAGATTTAATTCGGCCCTTAAAAGTAAAGGCAAGAAAAGGATATTCATTTGCCATAAGCTTATAGAATTCCCGAATCCGCTGAGATTGCGAAGTCAGGAATTCGTTGTGCTGCAAAAGTTCCGCAATTTGAAGCAGAAAATTACAGTGTAAAAGATCAATCTGATTATGAGTTTCTTTTGCCGACTGTTTCAAATCCTCAGCATATCTCTGTAATATCTTCAGAACGGTATCGCCTGAGTATAAATAATCATTTAATTTTTTCACAGATGCACTTTCCTTTGCTGTATGGTTTTCACAAAACGAGATTATCAATGAAAAAGAGTCAAGAAACAATATCCTTGAACCTTCCAATCAATTCCTACACATTAATTCCCAAAAGTTTCAACTGTTCATTGATCTTAGCTTCAAGCTCCGCAATTTCTTGTTTATCTTGCTCTAATTGCTTATTCACTTCATCAAGATCAATGGCTTGTTCTTCTTCAGACGTATCCACATAGCGAGGAATATTTAAGTTAAACTCGTTTTCTTTGATTTCTTCAAGTGATGCCACGTGAGCATATTTATCAACATCCACACGATTTTTGTAAGTTGCAATAATCTTATTGATGTTTTCATCAGTAAGTTTATTTTGATTTTTACCTTTTTTAAATTCGTTGCTTGCATCAATAAACAAGATGTTTTTTATTTTACGATTTCTCTTGAATACTAAAATCGTCGTTGAAATTCCTACACCGTAAAACAAGTTGGCAGGTAACCCTATAACTGTATCAAGGTAGTTCTTCTCAATTATGGTTTGACGAATCGTACCTTCTGCCGCACCGCGGAACAAAACACCGTGGGGCAGTACAATCGCCATTGTTCCCGTATCATTCAGATGATACAAACTGTGCAAAATGAATGCATAATCTGCCTTAGTTTTAGGAGCGAGCTTACCATAGTCTCGAAAACGCGGATCTTTCAGTTTCGTTTCGCTATTGTCCCAATGAGCAGAATAAGGAGGATTGGCAACCACAGCATCAAAAGAGCGCGGGTGGTCAATTCCTTTTGCGTCCGGCCCGTCGGGCCAATCCCTTTCAAGGGTGTCAGCATTGGACAGGGTCATATTGTTAAATGAGACGCCATGCATCATCAGGTTCATACGAGCTAGGTTGTAGGTTGTCGTATTCTTTTCTTGCCCAAAGAATTTAATAGTCCCTGGTTTATCGCCGCCAGGCAACTCACTTTTAACGGTTAACAGCAATGACCCGGATCCACAAGTCGGGTCATACACCGAAAAAGTATGATCCGATTCTTCTAACCCATCCGTTACGACTTTAGCCAAAATCTTAGAAACTTCATGAGGTGTGTAGAACTCCCCGCCTTTTTT
>OMOF01000395.1 GCA_900290375.1 Candidatus Desulfosporosinus infrequens | reverse complement strand
GGTGTTTCCACCATTTCGATTGCAAGGGTAGACGATTTAAGTAGAACTCTTCGATATATACATAACGTCAAGACAACGGTTCAAGAGAATTTTTCAATTGCCAAAGTATGGAATTCTGTCGGAATAGTTTTGGCTGTTCCTTTAGCTATTACTGCCCCAATTGTAAATCTGCTCTCAGATGCCATTACTTTGATTCTTCTAGCCAGAAGCAAAAGAATCTGTGAGGGCATTCAGGAATCAGGTTATACCCCTAAGAAAGTACAGGCCAAACCATATATGGCTCATGGGAAATTACAGCCAATCAGGAAAGAACTTGTAATTCCCTGGCACGCTCTGAGTAATGACGAGATTATGCAAAATTTTAATGTAGATCAAGATCAGGGATTAACAACGGAACAAGTCTTCCAACAACGTAATATCTATGGCTTAAATAAACTAGAACGAAAAGAACAAGAACCATGGTTAGTGTCTTATTTGGCACAGTTTAAAGAGTTTACGACCTTAATCCTCTTGGGCACCTCGCTAGTTGCTCTGGCCACGGGAGCTTGGTTCGATGGACTGGCTATGGGATCAATCCTCTTAGCTAATGCCGCGATCGGAACAGTTCAAGAACGTAAGGCCGAAAGAGTAATAGAAGCCCTCAACCAATTTCAACCTACCCAGTGCAAAGTGATTAGAAATGGTAAAAATTTGGAAATTGTAGGAAGCGAGATACTGCCGGGTGATATAGTCAACCTTGAGGCTGGCGACAGAGTACCGGCCGATATCCGCTTGCTGAATTCTTGGAACCTAGAAATAAATGAGGCAGCCTTGACAGGGGAATCCGTTCCTGTTGTTAAGAATTCCCAAATAGTAAGTGAAAATAGCCCGTTAGCCGAGCGTAAGAATATGCTCTATTTGGGAACTGATGTAACGCGCGGCAAAGGAATAGGTATTGTCGTTAAGACCGGGATGGAGACCGAGATCGGCTACCTAATGTCACTTATGGAAGGACAAGAAAAAGTCTTAACACCGTTGCACGAAAAAGTAACTAGTATCAGTAAAACTTTTATTAAAGGGGCGGCCTTAGCCGGGACTTTAGTATTTGTTGCTGGTTTACTGAGAGGTCGACCGATCGGGCAAATAATCACCACGTCGATTACACTGGCCGCCTCGGCAGTACCTGAGGGGCTTCCCGTGACGATAACTATAGCTTTAAGTGCAGGTATTTTTCGCATGGCCAAGAAGAATGCCCTAATTCGCAAATTATCCGCCCTGGAAACCCTAGGACGAACTACGGTTATTTGTTCAGACAAAACGGGTACTTTAACAAAAAATGAAATGACGGTAAAAAGAGTAGCCTTGATAAGTTCAGTGTACGCAGTTGAAGGGAATGGTTATGAACCTCAGGGGTCAATTACAGGTGTGAAGCCGATTAATACCACTGGCGATGAAAATATTCTGGATAGTCCAGAGTTACAGCAATTGGCTAAAATTGCAGTGCTTTGTAATGATAGCAAACTTGTGCAGGAAAAAGAGTCTTGGATTATTAAAGGTGACCCAACGGAAGGGGCGCTTCTAACGTTTGCTGCAAAATTTGGTTTCTGGCAAGATAAGATGATTCATTGGCATAGAGTGCATGAGGTTCCGTTTGACTCAAATTCTGGAACAATGAATGTTGTTTGTAAGGATACTCAGACTGACAAGGATTGTTTTATATTCTGCAAAGGCTCAGTCGAGGTAGTTCTTGAGCGTTGTGATTGGTATCAGTTGAATGGTGAAATTCTCCCTCTGACTGAAGAAAAGAAAGAATTAATTCATCAGCAAAATGAAACCTTAGCTCGTGATGCTCTGAGGGTCTTAGCGTTTGCTTATTGTCCCACAGAATGGATAGAAGGTGAACCTGATGAGCCTAAAGTAATTGATGACCAACTTATATACGTTGGTCTGATGGGAATGATGGACCCACCCAAACCTGAGGTTGAAAAGAGTATTCGTGAAGCCTACGCTCTAGGTGTGAAGCCGGTCATGATCACGGGTGATCATCCTATAACCGCTATTGCCATAGCTAAAGAACTGGGTTTAGGTGACTTGAACACAAAGGTTCTGACGGGCCAGGACTTAGATCAACTCACGGATGAAGAATTAGTTCGAACGGTTGATGAGATCTCCATTTTTGCCAGGGTAACTCCTGAACATAAACTTCGCATCGTCACTGCTTATCAAAAATGTGGGCATATTGTGGCTATGACGGGAGATGGAGTGAATGATACTCCTGCCATTAAGCAGTCCANNCGTACGGGAACCGATGTCACTAAAGCCACAGCGGATATGATTTTAAAGGAAGATCATTTCGGATCGATTATAGAAGGGGTAAAAGTCGGACGAACAATTATTGGGAACATTAGGAAGGCAATCGGCTGTCTTTTGACGGGTAATTTGGCGGAAGTTTTGGTGACAGCTGTAGCAGTTATCGTAGGGTTACCTATGCCACTTGTACCCATTCAAATCCTCTTAATGAACCTGCTGACGGATGCCATACCGGCTATGATTTTAGCGGTAAACCCTGGTAATAAGACCAAGCAAACTCGCCGCCAAGATATTGTGGACAAAGAACTATACTCTAAAGTCATTACGCGCGGAATCTTGCTGGGAGTAGGTTCGTTAGGGCTATTTGCGACTGCATTGGCAACTGGGGCACCATTATTGGTGGCTCAAACAGTAGCCTTTGCGACGTTGGTTGTGGGCCAATTGGTACAAACTCTTTCTTGGAGACAGGAGGGCTCTAAGGAGAGTATCAGTGATTCTTTCCGAGACCGTTATCTAGTCGGCGGTTTAGGAGCATCTTTC
Source organism: Candidatus Desulfosporosinus infrequens (assembly GCA_900290375.1). GTDB lineage: Bacteria > Bacillota > Desulfitobacteriia > Desulfitobacteriales > Desulfitobacteriaceae > Desulfosporosinus > Desulfosporosinus infrequens. The sequence continues at coordinate 2,056 of OMOF01000395.1, read as the reverse complement.
CTAGCGTTATTAGGAGCGATCTACATTCCGACGGCAGCCGGGTTCTTTCACACAGCCCCACTTATGCCCCAACACTGGTTGTATATACTGTTAGTTGCGGGTTCAGTTTCATTATTATCAAAGCCGTTTCTTTTACTGGTATCTAAGAAAGATCAATTTAAGTCTTCCGAACGTTCTACTTTTTTGTTAGGCATATGAAAGAAAATAACAAGTCGAAGATGCCATGAATATCAGTAAGCTAATTTTTACCAAGTATTTTTTAGAATAACTCCAATACACTAGATATTGAATCACTAAACTTGTATCAGTTATTGGGGTTATTTCAAAAATACTAAAGGAGGAGAGAATGAAAACAATCAGAAGTTTTATTAAAACCTACATTACAGCTTTTGGAATAATATCACTACCCTTTATCATTTTACTTGTTTCAAGTTATTTGATCCCAGTAAACTTGGAAGTTATAGTTTACGGCTTTACATTTTCATTTCTCTCAAGTTTTGCTATAGCTTATAATTTTAGGAAGTATGAAAAGTCAGTTATATTTACTAATGAAAATTTGTTTGTAAGTAACTTGATCAATTCTCTCAGCAAATTGGGATACATTGTAAAAGATAAGACGTCAGTCTTAATAGAGTTTGAACCTACAGTACATTCTCGTTTATTTGCGGGAAAGATACTAACTCGTTTAGCCAATAGTTCTGCCACGCTCGAAGGTTCTAGATTGCTTGTCCGTAGAAGCTTGGCCCTAACTATGAGTGAGAATAAAAAATCAATGGTTAGCAACTCAGTTGAGGAATGTATGAGCGTGTGGGCCGATGAAAAGAAACTACGAGATCCATTCCCGAAAATGGAAGATTATTTAATAAACTCTACCGAGTTCGAACATGCAGAGGAGATAATGCCAGAGATCAGTGCGAAGATGCCTGAAGAGGTTTAAACGGAGGCAAGATAAATGTTTCAAAAGATTGAAAAGTCTGGCTTGATAACAGGTGTCGCTCTAGGCTTAGCGGCTCCAGCTATCCTGCCTATCTTGAAGAGTACTATTATTACTCTGGGTATTATTGGGGTCAGAGGAACGATAAGTTTGACTGAATGCACTAAGACAACGATTAAATTAGCTAAAGAAGAAATAGAGGATATTATTGCAGAAGCACAGTTTGAAAGGATGAAAAATCAGCTCGATAAAGAGCTTAGTCTTCTGCCAGATAATTAACCCGAGGCAACCGAAAGTAATAATGAGTAGAGCTTTTTTTTAAGGAAGGTGTGACTTGTAACGTGGTAGACGAACAAACAATAGATGACCATTTGAGCCAAGCTCTATCCCATATCGAAACGGCTATAAATTCAAGTATTATTGCTGGGATTAAAAATCCGTCGGGGCAGAAATTAATCGGGCAGAAGTGGGAGCTATTTCTCGGACAATTCTTCGAGTATGCGCGCGTAAAGGGTAAGGAGCAACGAGTAAATTTATTAGGTTGGATTAGCTTTCCGCGGATACGTCATTAATTTACAATTGGAGGAATAAATATGTTTAGCAAGAGTACGTTATGGGCTGGAGCAATTTCCGGCGGGATAACCCAAATCAAAGGTTCGCGCGGATATACCAGTGGGAGGATCAATGCCAATCAGTATGTCGCACATACGACAACAAACGTTTCAGAAACGATAGGTCTTATGGCGGGATTGGAGTATGGTGCCATACTCGGATCTTCTTTAATTCCGGGTGTTGGTTCTATCATTGGAACTATTCTGGGCGGAATTTTAGGAGACCGTTTAGGCAATGTGGTAGGTACACAAGTAGGTAATGCTTTAATTAACCAAGAAAATCTAGACAGCTCTATTCACAAATTTAGAAATAGTTAATATTTACAAGTAGTTTCGGGCAAAATTTAACGTAGATTTAACATTCCTTTAGCAGTGGCCTAACAGTGCTTTGGTATTATAGATAATATCAATATTGTTGAGGTGAAACATGTCGCTAAAAAGGTTTGAGAAATCTAAATACCAGAAGGTTAACAATGATAAGGTTAATTTAACCTCTATTGAAGATTATAAG
>OMOF01000401.1 GCA_900290375.1 Candidatus Desulfosporosinus infrequens | reverse complement strand
TGAAACTCTTGCGAGTTTCTCTCATTGGCTGTCCTTGTTGTTTAGTTTTCAAAGATCAGGATTTTCTTCGGCCATTTGGGCCGGATCTACATCTTAGCATTTTCAACTTCCGTTGTCAATGACTAATTTTCTTTATCAAGACCGACTAGTTCGAAGGTTTTAACCCCTCGCTTGTTCAATCGTTGTGCGTCTTTGTGGCGCTCAGTTATAATACCATTTTCAATGCGTGCTGTCAACTATTATTTCCTCATCTTCTGTTTTTATTCCTTATATCTAATAAAGATTATAAAAAATGTTACTCAGTTAATACTACCATCCAGTTTCACGCAATGATCAAGTCAATCGAGATAATGAAAAATGTAAAACCAGCCCAAATTATTAAGCTGGTTTTACGTAATTATCGTTTATTTTACAATGAGAACAGAACATTTTGATCCGTGGAGCACTTTCTGACTGACACTACCTAACACGGAACCGAGAATTGCCCCGTAACCATGGCTCCCCATAACAACTAAGTCAATATTTTCATCTTCAACTTCTTGTACGATTACGTGCCCTGGGTTGCCGTGCATTTTTTTCTTTGCCAGTGTGATTCCACTAATATCGATTCCTTCGAGTGTGGCTTCTAAGGCGAGTTCCCCATCTCGTTCAATTTGTTCCGGCGCAGCGACATAACTGTCAGCTACACCAAAACCATACACAACCGGGTCGATCATTACAAACAATAACTCTACTTCCGCATTAAATTTCCGCGCCAGATCTAAAGCAATTATTAACGCTCTTTTTGAATACTCTGAGGCATCTGTTGCCACCAATATTTTTTTCATCAAAACAAAACCCTCCTTAATTTTTTAGGATCTCTTTAATTTCCCTTCTCTTTCAAGATCCACATCTAAGTAGTTATATCGTTTCGACATGCAACCCTATTATCCCTTTTTAGTATATGCGTCAAACAATTAACAACTCAAATATACCCCTTCTGGATTACAGTTAGGACAATTTTTCCAGCTTCAAGCCTGTCTCATGACCGTTTAGACTCTGCTTTTCCAGGTTATCATCATCGATTCTATTAATCTCATCAGCAAGAGTCTCTTTTTTGATATAGCCCCCATATAATTTGACGGCCTCAGCTATTTCCTCATCTCCTGCAAAGTAGATTCTGATTCTATCCATCATTTCATAGCCATTATTTTTTCTCATTTGCTGTACCTTGGAGACAAACTCTCTTGCATACCCTTCATCAATCAGCTCCTTGGTGAGCGTTGTATCCAGTATGACGAATAAATTGTCCTCCACTGTCATTGTAAAGCCTTCTTTGGCTGCGATCGTGGTGATTACATAGTCCTTAACCAGATCTACCTGTTCACCGTCCACCTCAATCGGAATTGTTTCTCCGGCCTCTAATCTTGGCACAACGGCAGGGGCGTCAAGAGCCGCCAACACTTTGCCCAATGATTTTACTTTAGGTCCAAAGATAGACCCTGCGACTTTGAAGTTAGGTTTTAAGCTAAAATTCATATACTGGCTCAAATCCTTAGCAAACACGACCGCCTTCACATTCAGTTCCTCCTGAATTAAAGGAAGCATATAGTCAATTAGTTGTTCATATTTACCGTCAATCAAGATCTGTTGTACAGGTTGCCGCACCTTGATTTTCACCTGTTCTCTGGCCGCCCTGCCGAGACCTACCAGATTTCTCACCAAATCCATTCGAGTTTCCAAATCAATATCGATCAGCTGTAAATCGGCCACGGGGTAATCCGCTAGATGGACTGATAGTTCATCCGTCAGGCTTCGATAGAGTTCTTCAGAAATATACGGTGCAAAAGGGGCCACTAGCTTGGCTAGTCCCACAAGTATTTCATAGGTAGTATTGTAAACCGCTTTCTTGTCATCCGTTAGCGCTGTGCCCCAGAAGCGTCTGCGTGAACGTCTTATATACCAATTCGAAAGATCCTCATTGACGAACTCCTGTATCTTTCTAACTGCTTTGGTCAAATCAAAGACACTTAGATCTGCCTCAACACCTTGTATAAGACTGTTATACTTCGATAATACCCATTGATCAAGCTCTGGGCGGTCCTGATAATCAATAAAGAAGTCTCTGGGGTCGAGTTTATCCGTATTGGCATACAAGGAAAAGAAAGCATATACATTTCTCATCGTACTGAAAAATTTACTTTGAACTTCTTTTAGCCCGTCAATATCAAATTTAGTAGGAGTCCAAGCTGGCGAAACATGGAGTAAATACCACCTTAAAGCATCCGCCCCATATTGATCAAACAGTTCAAAAGGATTAACTGTATTTCCTTTGGACTTAGACATTTTATGCCCGTCCTTATCTAAGATCAAATCATTAACTAGTACTCGTTTATAAGGCGCGACTCCCTTGACAAAGGTCGAGATCACGATTAGAGAATAGAACCAACCCCTTGTCTGGTCAATACCTTCACAGATAAAATCGGCGGGAAAGAGTTGATCGAAGTTTTCGCTATTTTCAAACGGATAGTGATGCTGAGCAAAAGGCATCGAACCACTGTCAAACCAGCAATCAATGACGTCCGTGACCCGAGTCATCGTTGCACCACATTTTGCGCATTTAAGGTGAATATCATCCACAAATGGTCGATGCAACTCAATCGTTGTTTCATCCAGCGTTTCCACTGCATTTTCTACCAGTTCTTTCCTAGAACCTATGGAGGTAGTGTGTCCACAACCGCATCTCCAGATATTAAGCGGCGTTCCCCAATATCGACTCCTAGATAAAGCCCAGTCATTGGCGTTTTCTAACCAGTTGCCAAATCTTTTTTCCCCGACATAATCAGGATACCACTCCACACGGTTGTTGTTCTCGACTAATTTATCTTTAAATTTTGTGACTTCAATGTACCAGCTTGGTTTGGCATAATAAAGGAGTGGGGTCTGACATCTCCAGCAGTGAGGATAGTTATGCTCCATTTTTTCCTTTTTAAATAGTTTTCCTTCCCCGTGCAGCCATTTGATGATATCCAGATCCGCATCCATGACAAAGCTACCTTCCCATGGTGTGCTCACGAATTTTCCTGTTTCATCAACCGGCTGAAGAACTGGCAAATTATATCTGCGCCCAATGTTATAATCGTCCTCGCCAAAAGCTGGGGCGGTATGAACAATACCCGTTCCATCCTCCGTCGTTACATAATCGCCGATCGTAACGAAAAAAGCCTTCTTATCGGGTTTAACAAAAGGCATCAACTGCTCATATTCTACGTATTCAAGGTCTTTCCCTTTGATTTCTTCAACAACCTCGAACTCTTCTCCCAGCACTTTATGCGACAAAGTTTTGGAAACATAGTAGACCTCATTATTTTGCCTGACCTTAAGGTATACTTCTTCAGGATTCACTGTCAGTGCCACATTTGAGGGAAGCGTCCAGGGCGTCGTAGTCCAGACCAGAAAGTACTCTTCCGCATCCTTGCGCTTAAACTTCACGACAACGGTGTTACTCTTTATTTCCTTATAACCTTGGGCTACCTCATGGGAGGCCAATCCTGTACCACAGCGTGAGCAATAGGGCAGGATCTTGTGTCCTTCATAGATTAGACCTGCTTTAAAAAACTGATCAAGGATCCACCACACACTTTCAATATAATTATTATCGAGCGTAATATACGGGTGATCCAAATCGATCGAATATCCCATTCGCTTGGTCATTTCCCGCCATTGCTTCTCATAGCTGAACACAGATTCTCGACATTTCTGATTGAAATCAGCAATTCCATAAGCTTCAATTTCCTTCTTGCTGGAAAGTTTGAGTTGCTTCTCCACTTCAATTTCCACGGGAAGACCATGGGTATCCCATCCGGCCTTACGCTTGACTTGATAGCCCTGCATCGACTTGTACCGACACACTGAATCCTTTAAGGTTCTGGCTATGACGTGGTGAATTCCTGGTTTGCCGTTGGCCGTGGGGGGGCCTTCGTAGAAGATAAAGGGTGTTTTACCTTCCCTGATTTCGATGCTCTTATCTAGTATCTCATTATCGTCCCAGTAATCTGCTATTTCGCTTTCCTTTTTAGCTATCGGCAAATCCGATAGCGGTTTGAAGTTAGACATAATCATCTTCCTTTCGCGTCGAGTAAATAAACACCAAAAGTCCCTAAGTCATTGACTTAGGGACGGATTATCCGCGGTACCACCCTTTTTATTAATGGATAGTCTCTCAGGAACACTCCATTAATCGCTTAAAACATGTAACGTATGTCTACGGAACAGCTTAGATTAGTTCAGCTGTCCAACTCCAAGGTGATCTTCATAAAAAACCTTCGTCATAATCTTTCACCCGAGGATTATGTCTCTAAAAACCGGATCCTTTATTACTAGCCTTTTCATAGTTGTTATTAATATTTTAACCAATACCCAGAAACTTAAACCTTATTAACTTTAACCTTATTTAAACCATCATATTCTAGTTACTCAAACCTTGTCAAGAGCTGACATGTTATAGATGCTGGTACCTCCCGTAATTCATTGATTGCACTTTGCGTTTCTTACCGCCATCGAGCGCGAGAGAACTAAGCTTGGAACTTACCAGTAAAAAAGAAGAACGCCTTTAAACGTCCCTCTTACATGTTTGTGCCGAATTTCTATCTATTTTCTCTTTAACCTTCGTGAAATGGTAAGTCAAGAAGTTGCTTCGTTTAAATTTCAGATCGCAGAATAGCAATCTTTCCAGTGCGTACCAGCTCTAGTAATCCATAAGGGCGGATCGCCTTAACAAATCCATCAACCTTCTCAACGTCTCCTGTTAACTCAACTGTAAGATTGGTTCTTCCCATATCCACAACCCGTCCTCGAAAAATATCAACCGTCTGAAGAACCTCTGAGCGCGTTTCCGAGCTAACTTGTATACGTATTAAGGCGAGCTCCCGCTCAACAACGCTCTCAGCCGTCAAATCCGTGACTGAGTGGACAATCACCAGTTTATTAAGTTGATTTCTCACCTGCTCGATGACCTGATCATCTCCATGTACGACAATCGTCATTCTAGAAAGTTCAGGATCGTCCGTTTGACAAACAGAAAGACTATCAATGTTATATGCTCTACGAGCGAATAATCCAGCCACCCGGGTCAAAACACCAGGATGGTTCTCTACAAGGGCCGCAAGTGTATGCAACATGTTTTTACCTCCCTAGCATTTCCGTAATGGGTTTACCCGGTGGTACGATCGGCAAAACATCTTCGTTTGGCGAGATTGTAATATCTAACAGCACTGGCCCAGGATGTTTAATGGCCTCTGAAATAGCACTGCGTACTTGCTCAAAAGAATCAACACGGATTCCACGAATTCCGTAGGCCTCAGCTATCTTGACAAAATCAGGATTATCGATAAGATCTGTTTGACTATACCGTTCCCCATAGAAAAATTTCTGCAGTTGGCGAACCATGCCTAGGACTCCGTTGTTCAGAAGGACTATTTTAATGGGCAGTTTATTATGGGCAATGGTCGCCAGCTCTTGAATACACATTTGAAAAGAACCATCTCCCGTGACTAGAAAAACCAAATCGTCCGGACGAGCTATCTGCGCCCCCATAGCAGCAGGAAGGCCAAAGCCCATCGTACCAAGCCCGCCACTGGTCGCAAAATTACGTGACTTCATGATCGGATAAACTTGCGCAGCCCACATTTGATGCTGACCTACATCGGTTACAACTACCGTATCCTCATTGGCCAATTCGCCCATACATTCGATCACCATCTGAGGCGTCAGTCGGTCCTTGTCATACTTCACAGGAAAGTCGTTTTTCCAGGCATGCACTTGGTCCCACCAGTCTGCCACTTGAGGAGCATTCAATCCCTCAAAGACATTCAACACCTCTTCCAGAACCAGGCGAGCATCTCCAACGATCGGGATATGCGTTCTTACTACTTTGGCAATTTCCGCAAGATCTATGTCAATATGGATGATTTTGGCTTTGGTTGCAAATAAATGACCCAAACCGCTTGTCACACGGTCATCAAACCGAACCCCCACAGCGAGAAGTAAATCACACTCATCCACAGCATAGTTCGCAGCCACGGCTCCGTGCAAGCCAACCATGCCTAAAAGATTGGGATGTCCAGATGGGAGACATCCAATCCCCATTAATGTCGTGACCACCGGCATCGTTGCTTTTTCCGCTAACTTCTTTAAGACGTCACCAGCTCCGGCAGTAATTACACCACCCCCGGCATAAATGACAGGCTTACGACATTCTGAAAGCGCCTTCGCCACTTCAGCAATCTTAACACTGTCTCCCTTGTTCGGTATTTGGTATCCCTTTAATTTCATTTCGGCGGAAAAGGGTTCGATTTCCATGGCTAAAACGTCCTTGGGAAGATCAATGAGTACGGGACCTGGTCGGCCCGTTCCTGCAAGATAGAAAGCCTCTTTGACAATCCGGGGAATCTCCCTAGCATCTTTTACCAAATAATTGTGTTTAGTAATGGGCGTAGTAATCCCTGTTATATCAGCCTCCTGAAAGGAGTCTGTTCCGAGCAAACTGGTAACAACTTGCCCCGTTAAAACGACTAAAGGAATGGAGTCCATATAAGCATTGGCTATGCCGGTGACCAGATTCGTGGCTCCAGGACCCGACGTCGCCAAACATACCCCTACTTTTCCAGTTACGCGTGCATAACCATCAGCAGCATGCACCACGCCTTGTTCATGACGTGCTAGGATATGCCGGATGGGACTATCTATCAGTGCATCATACAACGGGAGCAATACCCCACCCGGATAACCAAAGATAAGGTCAACGCCTTCCTTTTCCAGAGCCTCTAGTAAAATAGTTGCCCCTTTTAACCTCTTTCCTTCGTTCATACTCATCTCCCCCTCTAACTCATCGAGCCATTGTCCATTCCGAGGTGCTCATTACAGGTAGGCCCAAAATAGACTTTAAAACGATATTCGCCGAGCACTATTATATTCCTTCTTTTAATTGAAAGAAATTTCAGTTTATTTTAAAAATGAATTTAGCCTTGCTGCCGAGTACTCCCTTTTGAAATATGCAGTTTCGACGATACTAATTCTCAGCGCGATAGTCTTCGTTCGTACCTCAAAGTTTCAATGTTTAGCTTATCTGAATGAGTTTACTTCATTTGGGTACGGTTTCAGGGTATAATATATGTCATAAATAGACTGGCATACTGACTGGTTATTTACTTGAATGTGCCTAAGGAAAGATTAACGTAAAGGGTGGTTATTACATGTTTAAAATTACTGAAAATTGCCTCGAAAATATAACCATGGAGGAGTACTACACTTCTGATGCGAAAAAAGGTTCTGAGGAATACGAACAACTGATCAAAAAGTTTGAGGCTGAACCACAGTTTATATTTCGAATGCGAGACCAAGACCTAGACGTCCTCTATATCGGCTACTCAGATGACTGTACTAGGCCAAGAGGCTTTGACCCGTTAGATATGTATGGCGAGTATTATGGCTGTATGGACATCCAATATCTAAATGCCCAAGGCGAGTATGAAAGACTATAAGTAACGTCAATGTAATTGTAATTTATGTTAAAGAAGCAAGACTGAAAACCAAAGCGTTTCCAGTCTTGCTTCTTGATATCTATTTATTAAGTAACTTTCACTACTTCCGCCTAGCCGAGAGCTCTTTACCGACCTCACCAACCCCAACCCCCCGTTGTTCCATCATCACCAAAACATGATAGAACAAATCGGAGACTTCACATTTGATCTCTTCAGGATCGGCATTCTTAGCAGCAATAATAACCTCAGCGCTTTCCTCTCCGACCTTTTTAAGAATCTTATCAATTCCTTTTTCAAACAGATAGGTCGTATAGGCGCCTTCTGGTCGCTCCAAGTTTCGAGAGTGAATCACATCAGTTAACAACTCTAGGGTTCTCCCAAGTGTTGGCTCGGGCCTCACTTCTGGCTCCCCCGTGACCTTAAATCCAGTACTGGTCAAATCATAGTGGAAACACGAGAAATGATTTTCATGGCAAGCCATTCCAGTTTGTTTCACAGTCAGGAGGAGTGCATCCTGATCACAGTCAAACTTAATAGCGATGATCTCCTGGAAATGCCCAGAAGTTTCCCCTTTCAGCCACAGAGATTGCCGACTCCTGCTATAATAACAAGCCTTACGCTCCAGAAGTGTTCGCCGCAAGGACTCTTCGTTCATATACGCCAGCATCAGAACATCTTTCGTCTCCACATCCTGGACAATCGCCGGAACAAGCCCATGAGAATCCCAGCGGATCCCCGATAAATCTAAGGATTCTACTTCATTTACATCCATATGTATCTCTCCCTTCCATATCGCGTGCAAGTGGGGACGGTTCTTGGTTGCATGCAAGTCTCTCTTGCAAGTAGGGACGGTTCTTTGTTGCATGCTCGGTTGCAGGTTGCATACCAGTTCCTCTAGTAGCTCAAGACAGAGGTGCCCCTAAAATTTGCCGCCTTCTTCAACTCGTCGTTCTCCACGCCAGTATTGAGCACAATCCTTATAGCCGCACTAATGCAAATGAGAACCGTCCCTACTTGCACAACTGAGAACCGTCCCCTGTTGCATACACTTGCACGCAGACGGTGCACATGAAATGTGCCGTCTCCCCACCTCCGTAACCCGGACCCAAGCCCGGGACGCAGTGTGACACGAGCGCGACGTCTTTACGTAAGCAGCCCAGCAAACTTCCGTTCAAGCGACCGACCCCAAATACGGGGCAGTGCACAAGGTCCCTTCTCGCCATCCTGCAAGTAGGTTAATACGTGCGAAGACAGTGTCTTCGGGCTACAGGGACACTCGGCCATCCATGGCCAGCGGATGTGCACTGCCGCCAATGCGCCAAGGTCCCCTCTCGCCATCCTGCAAGTAGGTTAATACGTGCGAAGACAGTGTCTTCGGGCTACGGGGACACTAGACCAATCCACACTGCAGGAGTATGCGTAATGAGTTGCAGTGTGGCGATAAGCTCGTCCGCTTATCGTCATGGTCGTCGGATGGCGCTTTTGGCACGATAGTCTCCAGTGGAGAGTATCGCAGAAGCCGCGATCCCGAAAGGAATACTTTCCGGCGTAGGATGCACCCCGCTCCCCAAAGCCGGGAGCTTGAACGGTTAGTTTGCTCTGCGTCGTAAGCACTGAGCGCTGTGTTATACAAGTCCCCCTCTGCGTCGTAAGCACCGCGCGCTGTGCCACACAAGTCCCTCAACAAGGCCGTACTAAAATCCCCCGCTGCGCAAGATACCGTTTGGCTTCCTCAATGCTGTACTCCTTGTAATGAAAGATCGAAGCCGCTAAGACGGCGTCCGCTTCTCCAAGGGTTAACCCTTCTGCTAAATGCTCTAAGGTACCAACTCCGCCGCTCGCAATGACAGGCAGTGAGACCGCTCTGCTCACGGCCCTCGTCAATTCTAACTCATAACCCGCCTTGGTCCCGTCTCGATCCATCGAAGTTAAGAGGATTTCACCTGCACCGAGAGCTTCCGCTTCCTCAGCCCATTCCAAAACATCCTTACCCGTTGCCGTTCTTCCCCCGTGAATATACACTTCCCATTTACCCGGTGCTGTGCTTCGCGCATCAATGGCTAATACGATACACTGACTTCCAAAGGCATGCGCCCCTTCTTGGATAAGCCGTGGATTCTGAACCGCGGAGGTGTTCAGAGCGATTTTGTCTGCTCCAGCTCTGAGCATGCGGCGAATATCCTCGCTGGTCCGCAGTCCACCTCCGATCGTGAAGGGTATAAAGACCTGTTCAGCTGTCCGGCGTACTACCTCAACCATTGTTTCTCGATTATCAGAAGAAGCAGTAATATCCAGAAAAATCAACTCATCGGCGCCTTCTTTATCATAGAGTGCCGCAAGTTCCACCGGATCGCCTGCATCACGCAACTGGACAAAGTTGGTCCCCTTGACCACGCGCCCGTTATGGACATCTAAACAAGGAATGATCCGCTTACTTAACATATCATTCCCCTCCGTTCCAATTTTCTCCGCCGCTCGGGTTGAAATGGGCGGCCGCCAAAGCTTCCGACAGGGTAAAAGCCCCGCTATAGAGTGCTTTTCCCGTGATGGCTCCTTCGATGGAGATTCCTTTTAACGACTCAAGCTGCAAATGACGCAGATCTGCCAAGGTAGAAATCCCACCTGAGGCGATCACAGCTAGGCCAGTTCCCTGGGCCAAATGGACAGTGCTCTCGATATTGGGTCCTTGGAGCATCCCATCCCGAGCAATATCTGTAAAAACTACCCGCTTTATCCCCACGTCTTTCATGGCCAGAGCTAGATCAATGGCCAACATTTCAGTTGCTTCTGCCCAGCCTTGGACCGCAACCCAACCGCCCAGCGCGTCAATACCCACGACGATCCGTTCTCCATATCGACGTGCTGCCTCAGCAACTAAATCCGGGTCTTGGAATGCTATTGTCCCTAATATAACCCGCTCAACCCCTAAATCCAAGAGTTCCTTGATCCGTTCCATGGTGCGAATCCCTCCGCCCACTTGAATTTTCAGAGAAACACTTCCAACAATTTTACGTATCGTTTCATCATTCACCGGTTTTCCGGTAAAAGCGCCGTTCAGATCAACGACATGTAAATGCGTTGCGCCCTGATTCTCAAAATCCTGCGCCACTTCAACTGGGTTATCGGCGTAAACCGTGGCATCTTCCATCCTTCCCTGTAACAGACGCACCGCTTTCCCCTCTTTTAAGTCAATGGCTGGAAAGAGCAGCATATTCCTTCACCCGCTTTCCAAAATTCGTCAGTAGCTGAAGCCCCCAGGGGCTTGATTTTTCCGGATGGAATTGCGCCCCCCAGACATTATCTCGGCCTACGACCGCAGGGAAAACGACTCCATAGTCACTTGTCGCCACAATATCCCTTTTCTCACCAGGTACTGCATAATACGAATGTACAAAATAAAAGTACGATTCATTCGGAATTCCTTCTAACAAAAAACAAGGTTGTTCTATGTTTAAACTGTTCCAGCCCATATGTGGGACCTTACCGCCAGGCGGGAATTTGACAACTCGACCCGGCAATAGTCCTAACCCAGCATACTCGCCATGTTCTTCCCCAACCTCAAACAGCACCTGCATCCCCAGGCAGATCCCCAGGAACGGTCGTCCTGAGCGAGCAAACTGGGTGATCGGCTCTAACCATTCCCCTTGTTTCAAGGCCTCCATCGCATCCGCGAACGCCCCAACTCCGGGAAGTATAAGTCCATCCACTCCACTCAGGTCCTCCGGAGATGTCATAATCTTCGCTTCAAAACCGACCTTTTCTAAAGCCTTTTCCACACTTCTTAAATTGCCTCGTCCATAATCTACAATACCTATCATTTCATTCCTCCTGGAACGCTATTTGCTTATAATTCAAACGCTAGACGCCCACGCCTATGACTGGGCGAACCCCCAAAGTTCAGCTTTAGCTGAACGAGTTAATTTACAAAATCCCTTTGGTCGAAAGAATACCACTATACCGAGTATTTGGGCGTAATGCCAAGCCAAGGGCTCTCCCCACCCCTTTAAAAGCAGCTTCCAGAACGTGATGCCGATTTTTCCCAGATAATAACCTAACATGCAGGGTGAGTCCACTCTGTACGGCTAGAGCCCGAAAAAACTCTTCAGCCATTTCGAACGGAAACTCGCCGACCATTCCGTCCGGACACTGAACATCCCAAACTAGGTAGGGACGATTGCAAATATCCAAAGCCACTTGAACAAGCGCCTCGTCCATAGGCAGCAGGGCCTCCCCAACCCGTTCAATCCCCGCTTTATCTCCGCAGGCTTCCCTTAAGACTTGTCCCAAAACAATACCACAATCCTCAATCGTATGGTGGGCATCCACCTCTAAATCCCCGCTGGCCTCAAGAATTAAATCAAGGTAGGCGAACCGGGCGAAGGCGGTCAACATATGATCAAAGAAACCAATCCCGGTTTCGACTTGAGCCTCTCCCGTCCCGTCAAGGTTTAAGCGAATCCTGATTTCCGTTTCCTTGGTCTTACGTTCAATATAAGCTTCCCTCATAATGCTCTCCTCTCGCATCCCTATCAAGCACTTGTAACGCCCGCACTTCCTTTGGTAACCGTGAGGTCGATGCTTATCTCCCTAATTGCTCGCATAAACCCTTCATTATCTTCCGGCAGCCCTGCACTGAGGCGCAGACATTTTCCTAAGATGGGGAGTGCGCCCATGTTACGGACGAGAAACCCCCTCTTCAACAACTCCGTCGCCCACCTGTCGGGATCATCCGGTTTAAAGAGGATAAAGTTCGCTTTGGTAGGATAAACCACGACATCCGGCACCTGGGTTAATCCCTCATATAATTTTTGCGTTTCGGCCTTAAGGCACTGAATTTGCTCTTGATATTGACTTAAATACCCCAGGGCCAGGATTCCCGCCTTCTGACTAAACAAATTAACATTAAACGGCGGTCGTACTCGGTTGATCAAGGCAATGGTCTCCGCCTGTCCGAGCAAGTACCCCAAGCGTAGGCCGGCCATTCCAAAGGATTTAGAAAACGTCCGTAGAATAACCAAATTAGGATAGTTTTCGATCTCAGAAATCAGGGATTCCTCTGAAAACTCGGCATACGCCTCGTCAACAACGACGATTTTTCCGCTTTCTCGCAAGAGTTGCAAAACTTCTTCTCTGGGGAACTGCGTACCCGTGGGGTTATTAGGATTACAAATAATAACCACATGGGCCTCCGGAGAAAGAGCTGCCTTTAACATCTGCGCAGTGTTCAGATCTAGGCCATTCAACAAGGGCACTTCCACAACGGTGGTATCCGTCAAATGAGCGGAAATCTGGTACATGCCAAAGGTTGGGGGATGAATAATCACCGCTTTTCCTAAACCGCCAAAAGTGAGTAAAATGAGTTGGATCAGTTCATCCGATCCATTACCTACCAAAATTCCCTCCATAGGAATTTTAGTATACGTTGCTATGGCTTTTTTTAGGTCTTGAGCCATTCCGTCCGGATAACGGTTAAACATTAATTTTGATGAAAATAATTCCTCGCGCATCCCCACCGGCCAAGGAAAGGGGTTTTCATTGGCATCAAGTTTGATGCACTCAGGCATATGCTTCACTTCATAAGGAACGAGCTGAAGGACCTCCGAACGAACGAAGTTCTCTGGTTTACACAACACGGGTTCCATCTTACTTCCCCCTCCGCATCTATAATTGAAACCTCACCTCGACAGCACGGGCATGTGCTTCCAGCCCTTCGCTGCGGGCGAGTATGGCGATTTGCTTGGCATCTCGTTTAAGGGCAGCTTCCGAATACCCGATTACGCTAACTTTTTTCATAAACATATCGACATTGAGTGGAGAATAAAACCGAGCTGTTCCTCCGGTCGGCAAGACGTGATTAGGTCCTGCAAAGTAATCCCCCACAGGTTCTGGGGAATATCGCCCTAGAAAAACCGCACCGACATTCCGCACTTGTCCTAACCAGGAATACTGATCCGCCACGACCAATTCAAAATGTTCCGGAGCAATTTTGTTAGCTAAATCCATCCCTTCTTGGAGATCTGACACACAAATCGCAGCCCCATAGGTTTCCCAAGACGCTCGAGCAATCTCTGCGCGGGGTAAGTCGGCAAGCTGGCGCTCCACCTCTAAGATGGTCTGCTCGAGGAGTTGGCGTGAGGGCGAGACTAATATTGCCGAAGCTAAACGATCGTGCTCAGCTTGGGAAAGCAAATCCGCGGCTAATTCTTCCGGACGTCCGCTCTCATCCACTAAAATCAAAATCTCACTTGGACCGGCCAGCATATCAATATCGACCGTTCCAAATACTTGCTTTTTAGCTAAGGTCACATAAATGTTTCCTGGTCCGGTTATTTTATCCACTTGGGAGATGGTCTCAGTCCCAAAGGCTAAGGCCGCAACCGCTTGGGCCCCTCCCACTTTGTAAACCTCGGTCACCCCGGCCTCTGCTGCCGCTACCAAAACTTCAGGCAGAAGCGTACCATCTGCTCTGGGTGGACTAACCATCACGATTTCTTTAACCCCGGCGACAACAGCCGGTAGGGCATTCATCATAACGGACGATGGATAGGAAGCCGTTCCCCCAGGAACGTAAATACCCACACGTTTGAGTGGGTTCAGAAGTTGCCCGAGAATACTTCCGTCTGGATCCGGTTCCAACCATGAGTTGCGCTTCTGCTTTTCATGATACCGCAATATATTCCCCTTTGCCGTACGTAAAGCTAGAAGAAACTCCTCACTCACTTCGCGGTAAGCCCCTTGAATCTCCTCGTCGGTTACCCTCAACCCACATTGGCGCAGGTTAACATGATCAAATTCCTCAGTTAATTGATAGAGAGCCTCTTCCCCCTCCTCGCGGACGCGTTTGAGGATCCCTGCCACGCGCTGCTCTAGAGTGTCATCGTCTCCATATGATTTCCGTGTAAAACGGCTTAAATCGATGTCTTTCAGATTCTCAACCTTCATGAATTTCGCCCCTCACTCTGTTCATCTTAACCTACACTAGTAAATCCCTATCTAAATTTTGGCCACTACATCCGCTTGCAAATCTTCACGCAAGAGCTCTACTAAATCCCGGATCCGCTCGTATTTCATGCGGTAAGCTACGCGATTGGCGATCAAACGAGACGTTGCTTCAAGAATCGGAGCAACTTCAACCAAGTGGTTTTCCCGGAGCGTTTTTCCTGTCGAAACAATATCCACAATCATTTCAGCCAAGCCAACACATGGTGCCAGTTCAATATTGCCATGCAGTTTAATGGGACTAACCTGCATACCCAAACCTCTAAAAAAGGTCTCTGCTACCCTGGGAAACTTCGTTGCCACTCGTTGATGATTCAACCCACTTAAATCAAAGTCCCCATTTGGAAGTTTAGTTGGGACACTAGCCTCCGGCATAGCAACCACAAAACGACAAAATCCGAATTTGAGATCTAGTAATTCGGCCACATCTTTGTTTTCTTCCAACAAAGTGTCCTTTCCTACAAAGCCCAGATCTGCGGACCCATATTCAACAAACGTTGGAATATCTGTAGCACGGCAAATAATAATTTTTACCTTACTCTCTGGCAGATCATAGAAGAGCTTGCGGGAATCTTCATTCACATGACTGCATTCTATCCCAAGACGGCTTAACAATTGAATGGAGTCAATAAGCAACTTCCCTTTGGGCAATGCAATCGTTAAAAAATCTTTCTCCACTTGGCATCCCCTTCCTATATCCCCTAAAAGCTAAAGTCAAAACATGTTATTTATTAACTTGGTTTTATCGCTTTAACTAATTAAAGTATTAATATAAGTATTATATCAATATCCTTTTCTTCTGGCAACCCCTTATTTGAATAAAGGGCTAGGAATCCTTTCACGCTAATTACTGTGATAACAATAGAAACAAAACAGCGAATCATGCTATAATTGTAATTATTTACCCTAATAAGAGGTTAACAGATGACTCATCGAATTATTATATATAATAGACCTAGGAAAGGAATGTGTGTACGGTGAGTGTAATTAAAGTTATGGTTAAACTTGCTAATATAGTAGCGGGGGTAGCTTGCTCAATGCTCAATAAAAAAGATAAAACGTATAGTTTACGTGTATCTCCTCCCAGTGTATTTTGTAGCACCAATGCAGAGCTCGTCAGTCCAAATTTAAAGATTCAATCTTCTTATGCTCAAACAACGTTTGGACCTATCTTTTTAGGAATCGGTTTTAAGAAAGGGCTAGAGGCATGGATATAAATATTATTAATCCCCTAATTGTTTCTTTTACAGAGATACTTCCGCAAATTGGTTTTCAATCTGTAGAAAGACGGAGTCTTTCACTAATTGGATCGACATTAGACTATGATGGAGTACTCGTACATATTTCTCTGGTTGGTACGTTAAGAGGTGCAATTTTGATTGGTATGAGTTTAGAATCCGCAAAACAGTTCGCTTCAAAAATGATGATGGGCATGCCCGTGATGGAGTTCGATTCAATAGCGCAGAGCGCAATCTCTGAAATGGGGAATATGGTTTGTGCCAATTCATGTACCCAATTTTCCCTGGCAGGGATAAGTGGACTGGATATTTCCCCTCCTATTCTATTGATCGGCTGCAATGGACAAGCAACTCTACCTGTGCCCCAGACTATAGCGATTCATTTTTCAGTAGACGGTATTGATATTAATGTCTATGTAGGTTTAGTGCAAGTAACCATTTAAACCAAACTTATTAACCATAATTAATACGATGTACAATGTAATATCTTAGCCTATAGCTTATCAATATTCGCGTCCTATGAATTTTCCGGTATATAACAATACAATGAGGGGTTGACACAAAAATAGAAAAAATCTCATTTCTATTTTTGTGTCAACCCCTTTTTTATGAACAAGGTCTTACACCAGACCCTGTTCATAAATGAACGTCTCGCCAATTGGATCAAATTAGAAATCTAAGTGGTCATCCGTTAATATTAATTTATCGAAAGCTTCAATCAGCTCGATCAAATCGCTATCAGTAATAAACTTATCGCCTTTTTCAGAGACTTTATTAAAGTTTATATAGTTTAAGGCACCGAGGCAACCTCGATTCTTTTCCTCAGTCTCCACGAAAACTTTCGTTAGGTATGAGTTTAATTCTCCTTTTTGCCGTTTAACTTTGTCCCAACGGGCTATCTTAGGCACAAACAATCGATAGACTTCTCTCCTCTCCAAGTCCTCTTCTATTTGACTTTGAGATAAACCCTTCGCGATAAGCTTATTACACCTAACCTCACGTTCTAAATTAAATCGGTCGTTTAAGCGCTTTAAAAAAAGTATTGCAATAACATATTCCTTGAATTCCGCAGCAGGCCTATCTCCACGGATAGAATCACAGGTCTCATCCAAGAAACTTTCCAGTCCCTCTGAGGTTAGTTTATCACTCATTATTCTTTCTCCTTTAGGATTCAATCTCCCATCTCAATTCCCAGAGCACGTGCCGCAATCAGCAAAGGATCAATTAAGGGTACCAGTTTAAGCTTATCGACCGCTTCATGGAGGGGAACCCGGACAATATCCCGGCCCCTCAGAGCGACCATAATCCCAAACTCCTTTTCTAGGGCAGCATCCACCGCAGCAACGCCATAACGGGTAGAAAGCACGCGATCAAACGCATTGGGAGATCCCCCCCGTTGGAGATATCCGAGTACCGTCACTCGAGTTTCTATTCCAGAGTGTTCTTCAAGATCATGACCTAATTTGGCCCCTATGCCTCCCAATTTGATCGGGTCAAATCGTCCCGAAACCAGACGGTCAACTACCATTTCGCCCCCCAGAGGCTTAGCACCTTCTGCAACAACAATAATGCTAAATTTCTTCCCTTGCTTTGCCCGTCGCTGGATGGATTGCGCTACCCGATTCAAATTATACGGTATCTCCGGAATCAGTATGACGTCTGCCCCTCCCGCGACGCCCGCATATAAGGCAATCCAGCCGGCGTAGCGCCCCATCACTTCCAGCACCATGATCCGATGATGGGATTCGCCAGTAGTATGCAGACGATCAAGCGCCTCTTTGGCCGTTTCCACAGCTGTTTGAAAGCCAAAGGTTTGATCAGTAGCCATTAAATCATTATCAATCGTTTTGGGAATCCCGATCACAGAAAGTCCTTTATCGGCAAGCTTAAGAGCGATATTCAAACTTCCATCTCCACCGATCGCAACCAAAACATCCACACCGCGTTCTTTCAAATTGCGCAGCACATCATCGGATCGGTCTATACTTTTAAGTTTTCCATCCAGTTTCGTTTCATACGCGAATGGATTGTCCCGATTCGTTGTGCCCAGAATCGTACCGCCACGCGGTAAAATACCCGAGACATCATTCAAAGTCAGAGGCATGAAATCCCCTTCTACCGCCCCCCGAAAGCCATCTTTGATTCCAAGCACCTCAAGTCCACTTTGATGCGCACTTTTAACAACTGCCCGAATCACAGCATTAAGCCCCGGACAATCTCCGCCACCCGTAAGAACCGCAAGTTTCATAATTTACCGCTCCTTTACTCCACACATAAAATTTCCGGGATATGTTTTTGCAAGGCCATTTTTTGGGCTACGTCGCCCTCTATCGTCCCGAGTGCCATTTCCACCCGTTTCCCCTTGGCTCTTAAAGCCCGGCACTGGCGGATGACATGCTCTGCAACGAATCCATAAACTAAAATATCGGCACTCTCCGTCGAGGCTAAAGGAAATTGTTCTAACAAATTTCCGAGGTGAATCGCGAACCCGGTTGCCGGAAGCGAAACACCAAAATCTGCGTATAACGAATCATAGCGTCCGCCCTCGGCAACTGGAAAACCGACTCCTGGAACATACCCTTCAAAAACTGCCCCGGTATAATACGAAAAACCGCGTAATATTCCTAAATCGAGCGACACATTCTCTTGAACTCCAAAATCTTTCAAATACCGATAAATCCGTCTTAAACTTTCAACCGCTTCCCGAATCGCTGGGCGTTCACTCCAGTCGAGGACTTCATCAAGAATTTCTTCTCCCCCGTGAAAATGTGGTAACCGCAGTAAAAGCTCTTGAACACGCGTCGGTAACCCACTTTGCCTGACCCAGCTTTCTACACCAACCATATCTTTGCGGGCCAACGCTTCCTCTAGCTTGGCTTGTATCCCCTCATCGACCCCAGCTTCTAGCATAAGCCCCGAAAAAATTCCCATGTGCCCGAGATTAAACTGATAGTTCTTTAAACCCAAACCCGCAATGGCTTCAACCGCGAGAGCGATTACTTCCGCATCGGCCATTTCCTGGTCAGAGCCGACGAGTTCTACGCCAACTTGACGGAACTCTCTATGCCTAACGGAGGTATTTCGATAGACATCTGCCCCATAGCACAAACGGAGTGGAAAATCCGCACCACGCAGACGAGTACTGACCAGGCGGGCAATCGGAGTTGTCAGTTCGGGACGCAGAGCGAGAATACGTCCTTCACGATCAAAAAATTTGTATAACGAATCCTCATGCTCAATATCCGGTTGAACGCATGCGGTAAATTCAAGAGTTGGAGTCAATACTTTCTGATAAGACCATTGCCGAAAAAGTGCCAGAATCTCTTCTTCTAAACGCTCCTGCACGATTATTTCCTCAGGTAGTAAATCACGCATCCCCTCTGGAATACGTTGCCCTAAATTTGTTCTTAGCATTTAGCTTCCCCTTCTCTTTGCACATTACTTAGTTACTATTTAATTTATTAAAATGTCTCCTACCCGTGACAAATTCTCATCTTAATTATGCTCACTCAAACGTCTCAATATCAGTTGATAACCATCTGCTCCAAAATTCAAACAACGTTTAACCCGACTGATCGTCGCAGTGCTCACTCCTGTCGCTTCCGCAATAGTGGTGTAAGTCTCATTCCTTTGGAGCATTTTGGCAACCTCCAGACGCTGGGCTAAAGCCTTTATCTCCGCAATCGTCGCAATATCTTCAAAAAACCGATAACAATCATCTTTGTCTTTAAGCAATAAAACGGCTTCGAATAAGGCATCTGTCAACGGGTCATGTAAACGTTCATCGCTAGACATGGTTTTATCCTCCTCAAACAGGTTACTCGCTTTCCTTCTTTAATATATTAAAGCATTGTTCCGCTGTCAAGAGCGAGCGTTAAGAAAAACCTCGGCTGCACCTCGGTCCTTTTATTATTCACGGATTTCATTTTCGTAGGGGCACGTGCCCTCGTGCTGGAACCAATGACACAATTAAAATTACAAAGGGTACGACGGAAAAGGGCACGATGCATCGTGCCCTTACTAATCATAGAAGCCGGATACGTCAGTCCGAGTATTCCCGCTCTGATCTCTGGCCTCTGTTATCCGATCTCTGGAGAAATTACTAACGGGAAATTTAACTGTAACTGTTGTTCCTGTTGGACTTGATTCGTAATTAATAACTGCATTATGGTGTGCCGCAATGCTCTGACAAATTGCTAATCCCAAACCAGTCCCTCGTTCCTTGGTTGTGAGGAATGGAGTGCCAATTTTTTCTAGTATCATCGGATCAATTCCTCCTCCCTGATCGCAAACTCTAAGTATTATATAATTTTCAGATTCCAACGTTTGAATCGTTAGAGTAGAGCCACCTTGCATAGCTTCCAGTCCATTTCTAGCTAAGTTTAGCAGTAACTGACGAAGTTCGTTTTCATTTCCTTGAGTGGCAGTGACCTGCTCAAGCTCAAGACATATCTCTTTGTCTTGGTTGAGTGCATCTGCGGCTAAGAGAGGGGCTAAAGATCTTACTATCCTCGAAATATTGATTAATTCAAAATCAGAAGTTTTATTACTAGCCAAACTTAGAAAATCAGTTATGATCAAATTCGCTCGCTCAAGCTCCTCAATCATTAATTTATAGAATTCGTGATATTGCTTGGTATCATCTTTAGCTGCGAGCAGTTGCAAAAAACCGTGGACCGTAGTCAGAGGATTTCTTACCTCGTGCGCAATACCCGCTGCCATTTTTCCCACCATATTAAGTCTATCCAAGCGCGCTAATTCTCGATCCGCGTTCTTTCGGTCGGTTATGTCAATTAGTACTTTGAAAATCAACTTCGATCCATCTACATCCGTAAAGGGCTGAATATATTTTTCATAAATTCGATTATCGAAAAATCTCTCTCTACATAGAGGTACAGTATTTCCAAAAACCGTTGAGGTAACGCATTTCTGGCAAGGACTCTCCAAACCTGCGATAACATCATAGCACGTTCTTCCTGCAGATAGACCAAACTTGGCCTGAAAACGACTGTTAGCAAAACGAATCTTATAATTTTCTTCTTGTACAAAAATCAAACCGGGAAAACTATCGAATAAGGAATATAGACGATTATGCTCTTCCTGCACGGCTTTTTCCTTTTCCTTTCGTTCGTCTATGTTGTGAGAAAAGGCAGAAACCCCGCTCTCAGTTGGGTAAATGCTCAGTTCTGCCCAATGCCCCAATAGGTTTGCGAACGTCTCCATGCGTGTTGGTTGCCCATCATTCATTGCCTTCACAAAGGCTTGAAAAATTTCCTGATTACCTTGCTTATAAATCTCCCAAAAACTAGATCCTATAAAATCGCCCTTAAAACCGTTAGCTTCAAGTGCTTTAAGCATGCTCTTATTGGCATAAGTAATGATCCATTGACGATTAACCGTTACAAAGCAATCGTTAATACTTTCCAGGGTATTCAACATCTCTTGGTTAGTTTGAGCAAGTTCATTTTCGGCGGCTTCTCTTTGCAGAATCTCACTTCGAAGCTGATCATTACTGTATTCCAATTCATTAGTTCTGGATTCAACCAATTCTTCTAAACTTTCCCGATACTGACTCAATTCCTTTTCTATTTGTTCGCTTTCGGTAATATCCCAAATGGAAACCACCCGCATACGCTGTGATTTGATCGTTACTTCATAACTATCAATGTGTACGGGAAAAGAACTTCCATCTTTCCTTCTATGTGCCGACTTATAGGCATAATGTCCTCTTTCATGTATCTTACAAAAGATCTCTGGAAGCCCTTGATGGTACTCTGGAGCATAGACATCATAAATCGATTTACCTATTAGCTCAGTGGTGCTGTATCCGATCATCTCTGCATAACGGGGGTTAACCTTTAGCAATTCACCATTGAGGACATCGGAAACCACCATCCCCCAATAGTTCTCAGTAAAAATTCGCTCCCAAATCTCATTATCCTCTCGAACCTCTGCCAGAGCCTCTTCTAGGAACGTGATTTTTTGTGTTAATTCGCTGATCACTTCATCGGTAGACATATTTCATTCCACTCTTTTCATTAAGATTGCTGTTAGTATTGAGCTTCATACTTCTTCTTTAACAACTAATATTTAAATATTAATTCTATCTTCTAACTGAATTATCCTTGCAAAGTATTCTTATTATTTTGACAGGAAATAACAAAAATAAATAATTACAGTAATATATTTACTAAATAAATTACCTTTCAACAAATGTTATAATTATGGTGGCTCGATGCATTATGCCGCTCCAGATTTTTCATATGTCAGAACGAATATAAAGAAGCAGTAGGATATATTTATTCCTACTGCTTCTATGATTATGAAGTTCTTTTTACCGTTCATTCAGATCAGTATACTCCCGTCTCATTGCGACACTTTTGTAAGCCGGTCGAATTATTTTCCCAGCATTGACAATTTCCTCGATGCGATGCGCACTCCAGCCTACAATTCTAGATATGGCAAAAATTGCTGTAAACATTTCATCGGGAATATCCAGCATTCTATATACAAAGCCGGAATAGAAGTCAACATTGGCACTGACAATCTTGTACATTTTGTTAGATTTTCCAATCATTCCTGGCGCTAGTTCCTCTACTTTAGCATAAAGATTGTATTCGGCCTCAAGGCCCTTCTCCCTGGCAAGTTGAGCAACGTATTCTTTAAAAATAACCGCCCTAGGATCGGATATCGAGTATACAGCATGACCAATACCATAAACTAAACCTGAACGATCAAACGCCTCTTTATTAAGTATTTTAGCTAGGAAACTCTGAATTTCTTCAGAATCGTTCCAATCTTTCAAATTATGCTTCATATCCTCAAACATCTGAACAACCTTAATATTTGCGCCTCCGTGCCGCGGCCCCTTCAAAGATCCTAAGGCAGCAGCCATTACCGAGTATGTATCCGTTCCGGTTGAGGTTACCACATGCGTAACAAAGGATGAATTGTTGCCCCCACCATGTTCAGCATGAAGCACCAGTGCAAGGTCAAGCAGTCTAGCTTCGAGTTTTGTGAATTTGCTATCTGGTCTCAGCATATGCAGGATATTTTCGGCAATACTTAAATCGAACCTTGGGCTGTGAATATATAGACTTTGCTTGCCGTGATAATGAGAGAAGGCCTGGTAGCCATAGACTGCAAGGGATGGGAAACAGGCAATAAGCCGGATACATTGTTTTAAGACGTTTTTTATAGACGTATTATCAGGATCATCATCAAAGCTGTATAAGTCCAAGACGTTTCTCGCCATAACATTCATGATATCCTTGCTCGGCGCACTCATTATCATGCCCCGGACGAAATCCTCAGGTAAGGTCTGATTAAGTCCAAGTAGTTGCTCGAACTCTTTTAGTGAGTTTTTATCTGGGAGATTCCCAAAAAGCAATAAGTAACAAGTTTCTTCAAAACCATAACGATCATCTAGTGTAAAACCGTCTACAATATGGCGGATATCGATCCCTCTATAAATCAATCTTCCAGGCACAGGGATCATTTCATTTTCATCAAGGATATAGGAATGCACCTCACCGATCTCCGTCAATCCAACCAGTACACCCTTCCCATCTTGATCACGTAATCCCCGTTTTACATTATATTTACTGAACAACTCGGGATTAATTAAACTACTTTTTTGTGCCTTGATGGTCAATTCGTCAAACATTTTCTCAAGCTTCTCTGATTGGGCTTTTTTCATAACTACCCCTCTTCCCTTCACTTAATTATTTTCTAACATTTAATAACCCGACTTTTTACCCGTCATGTTACTAATATTTAATTTAAACAGAGTAACCCCTGACAATCCAGCATCTTCAATCGGCTTGGCTGCGTCCGTATACTGCTGCATAATGATCTTCATTGCTTCTCGCTTACCCTCTAACTCTTCTATGAATTCGACCTCACCAAAACCAATGACACTCTGATACTGCATCGTCCAGTCGCACCCATGCTCACTGGGAACAACCTGAGTGTCGATCTCCATTTCAAAGCAGGCCTTGGGATTCTCTCGAAGGATCAATAGTTTGAGACCTTCTTGAGCGGAATGAAAATATAACACTCTCTCAGCGTAACCGAAACTCATCGGGATGATATAGGCCATAGCTTCATAGGATACGGCTAATCGACAGACTTGGGCCTTCTTAATAATCTCGTCTAACTCTTTTTGCTCAGTGATTTCCTTATCTTTTCTACGCATCTTTTTTCCTCTTCTCAATTTTTTTTGCTATGGATCTCACCCTCAAAATGAGCATGAGAACATACATTACACAAAGGGCTAAAGAATTCCTCCTAAAAGAAGGAAAGAAAGAAATAAATTTTTTATTATTCTGACAAATCCGCATTCATTTCTAACCCTTATCGTTTAGGCTATTGGATTGTTCTACCCGCTCGTCTTATAAAGTTTTAATCTGAGACTTAAATTGTGTATCATACAGCTGTTTATAGAGACCTTCGTTTTTGATCAATTCATCATGTTTCCCAACTTCCGCAACCGTTCCATTTTCTATTACTAAAATTTGATCTGATGCTAGAATCGTCGACAATCTATGAGCAATCACAAAGCTTGTCCGATTCCTTAACAAGGGTACCATAGCTTTTTGAATATACATCTCAGAAACAGAATCCAAGGAGGAAGTGGCTTCATCAAGAATAATAATTCTGGGGTCTTTCAAGATTACCCGGGCTATAGACACTCTTTGTTTTTCTCCACCCGATAGCTTTATGCCTCTATTTCCTACCACTGTTTTATAGTTATCTGGCAACGTCATAATAAAGTCATGAATATAGGCTGCCTGACAAGCCTTGATGAGTTCTTTCTCAGTGGCGTCACTTTTCCCATATCTTAAATTAGCTTCGATAGTATCATTAAAAAGATAGGGTTCTTGCATAACTATACCAATCTGCTTGCGTAGCGAATCCAAGGTCACATCCCTGATATCCCTACCATCTATTCTAATGCTTCCATGGATAACTTCATAGAGCCTGGGAATTAAATTTGTAATCGTGGTTTTCCCTGCACCACTGGAGCCAACCAGTGCCACCATAGTGCCGGGATTTACCGAAAAGCTGATATCTTCTAAAACCCGAACCTTATTGTCATAAGAAAAATATACCTTTTCAAAATCAACCTTACCTACTATAAACTCTAAACAAATAGCATTACGCTTATCCTCTATCTCCTGTTTCTGATCAAAATACTCAAATATTCTTTGAAATAAAGCGAAAGACCGAGTAACATCAATATGAATATTCGAAAGTTGTGAGACAGGCAAGTAAAGTCTACCTAGCAATGCTACAAAGGCTATTATGCCCCCTATTGATATTTCACCCTTAATGAACAAATATCCTCCATAAAAATATATAAGCATCGGTCCAACCGATATAAAGGTCGTTATCGTCATCCTAAACCATCTGCCTACCACCGATTCTCTTATTTGCAGCCTGACAACCGCTTGATTGGTTTGTTCAAATTTTTCGTATTCGGCCTGCTCTTTCGTAAATATTTTTGTTAGTATAGCGCCACTAATACTTAAGGTCTCCTGAATGATCTGATTGAGTTCGCTTATTTTTTCTTGACTCTGCGTAGCAATTTTCCATCTGGCCTTACCCACTTTCCTCGTCGGAATAATAAATGTTGGTAATATAACCATGCCTACAAGAGCGAGTTTCCAATTCATCGTTATTAATACGATTGCTGTGGAGATAAGCACAAAAACACTACTTAAAGCATTAACCACTGTAGAATTAAATATATCCTCAATTCCATCGATATCACTGCTCATTCTGGTAATGATTTCTCCAGCTTTGGCAGCTGAATAAAAATTTAGGGACATATGCTGTAAATGAGCATACATTTGGTTTTTCATGTTCAGTATAATATGTTTAGAAATCCAAACACTTAAATAGGACTGAGCGACTTGTAACAGTCCAAGCAGTATTGTGGTACCTATGGAAACAAAGATAAGCAGACTTAATAGCTTGAGATCCTTATGTGGTAAAGCTTTGTCTATGATATTTTTAATGAGTACCGACGGAACCAGCCCCAGTATTGAGGTCATTAATATTGAGGCGATGACGAACAACATTCTCAGCCAATAGGGACTAAAATAGTTTAATATCCGAGTGAGCATTTTTTTTGTAACTTTGGGCATCTCAATTTTTTCATCGGCAAATCTAAATCTGACGCTCACTGGTCTCATGGTGGTCAACTCCTAAAACTTTGGCAACTACTATGCCCTCTGCCTAAACTTTACCCAAGTCTTAACTTCATTATAAAAGTAGCTGCAAAAAATCCTGATGAGATCAGTACGATAGTTGCTCCGGTAGCAGTTCCCCATAAGTAGGATAAGATCAAGCCAGATACTCCTGAAATAAGGGCAATCAAAACAGAGTAAACATGGTATTGCCTCATGTTGTGAGCTATGTTCCGCGAAGAAGCTGCTGGCAGAATGAGAAGCGAACTTATAATTAGTATGCCAACCCATTGTATCGAAATTGTGACGATAACCGCCATGATCATCGCAAAGAGGTATTCATAACGTCGCACATGGATACCTCGACTGCTTGCTAGCGATGGATTCAAACTTGCGAGAAGAAGTTTATTAAAAATTACGACCCATAAGACAATAACCACAACAAACACGATGCCGAGGGTCAGCAGGTCGGAGGGATTAATGCTCAACAAATCTCCAATCAGATACACGGAATATTTGGTGAACCCTCCGTTCCGTGAAAGTATCACGATCCCCAGCGCAACTGCTGTAGAAGAAAATACCCCAATGATCGTATCCGTCGAA
>OMOF01000330.1 GCA_900290375.1 Candidatus Desulfosporosinus infrequens | reverse complement strand
TTTTAAACACGCAGATCACCCGAATTTCTTCCTTTTTGTTCGTGTTCATTATACTGAGAATAAGGGCGCAAAACAATTCAATTGTCTTGCGCCCTCGAATTGAAAAGGAATCTGGCTTGCTTTCTTAACTAAACAGACAGACACAATTCCGCCTTGAGATTCAGATCATGGTTTTCATTAAGCTCATTAGTTCGTTTTCCATTGACTGTAAGCAAGACTTTTTCTACTTCCCGATTTTTACTAATCCAAAGAATACACTCGATATTTGGGTCTTGCAAAGTTAAAAGTTCTTTCATAAAGCCGTGATGTTGATGATGTTCAGGCATTGTTCTCTGACTTATTCTTTCTTGGATGGCAATTTTAATTTCATCCGGAATTTCATTTAAGTTTAAGGAAAGTATTACGGATTCATCCTCTTTTTCTTCTACTTTAATTTGATTAAAAATATTCAAAACAAACGCTAGCTTCGTTAACTTCCCTTTAATTCCTCCGCACTTTATATCCTCATGGGTTTGACCGGAATGCAGGTCGTGATGATGATGATGCATATGCCTCATAAAGCCATGATGCCTATGTCCCTGACAACAGCCTTGCATCGTAAACTCAGTTTGACTTTGATGTTTCATTTTCTTACCATCACAGTCCAACTCTGTACTAATTTTAGCTTTGGTTTCGCCGTTTAAAAGATTCTTTTCAAATTCATTAGTAAAACTAGCTATTTGAATTTGATCTTTCTTAATTTCTGCTTTAAAAGTACCGCTTAAAACCTCCTTCTCTTTCATTGTATTAATCACATCATACATAAGTTTAATTTTACTCATTAAAATAACCTCCCAGTTTTTTTGCTCACAAGTTCATTATAAAGGGAGGTTATAAACTCTTTTTAATGTAAGTATAAAAATTCAATAAAAGTAATCTAAAATATTGAAAAAGGCTTCCGACAAAGCTTCTTACGAATGCCACTGCACAGTTCCGGCGTCTCCCCTATAGCGAGGGATAACGTGAACATGCAAGTGAAAAACCGTCTGCCCGGCAGCATCTCCGACATTAACTCCTATGTTGTAGCCATCTGGGTGATACTGCTCGTCAAGGTGCTCCTTTACTCTCCTCAGAAGTCCTCCAATACTCGCCATCTCTTCCGGGGTCGCCTCAAAAATATTTTTGACATGCCTCTTGGTAATAATCAGGACATGCCCTACACTGACTGGGAACTTGTCAAAGAAGGCCTTGGCTAGTTCGTTCTCTGCTAAGATTACTGTTGCAGGCAGTGAACAAAACACACACTCACTCATTCTCTTCTGCCCTCATTCCTTTATCGCTTGTCCCCTACCAAGGCGAATGCGCGTCTTGCTCTTGGCGGACATATTCCTACTTTGCATAACTGCAACTTCAATAATTGTAGCAAGATTACGCCCTGGGCGGACCGGAACCGTGATCTCAGGAATAGAAATTCCTAGAATCTCTCGCGTTTTAGGCGGATCAATCCCTAAGCGATCATAAATCTTTTCTTGCTGCCATTCCTCTAAGTGTACAATAAACTGAATAACTTTTTCGTTTCTCACTGAACTTGCGCCAAACAGCGTTGTCACATCCAGAATTCCTAAGCCACGTAACTCAAGCATATGCCGAATCTTTTCTGGAGCGTTGCCTAACAATCTTTCTTCATCTACTCGGCGAACTTTCACGACATCATCGGCAACCAGCAAATGCCCGTTTTTAATGAGTTCTAAAGCCACCTCGCTTTTACCGATTCCACTTTCACCTGTGATCAAAACCCCCACTCCATACACATCGACTAACACGCCATGAACATCCGTACTGGGAGCTAACTGGTTTATGAGGTAACGAATCAACAAATAAAAGAGTTGCGTCGCAGTGCGATGGGTTGTCAAGAGAGGAATCTTCCGCTCACTGGCTAATTCGATAAACTCCAAAGGAAGCGTTAAACCTCGGGTAATAATCACGCAAGGCACTTCTGTAACCATCACTTGAGCAAGTTTTACGCGACGCATAGAATCTTCAAATTGCTGGATTAGCCCTAATTCAGTCCTTCCGTATACTTGAATACGCTTGGGAGTCAAATGCTTCAAAAATCCCGCCAGTTCGGCACTCGGACGTTTTAGGCTATACTCAGTGATCTCCTTGTCTAACCCCATATGCCCAGCTAGAACCTCAAAATCGAATTCCTCAACCAACTGGTTTACCGTAAGCATTTACACCCCTTCTTTCTCAATATGCTGTAAGGATTAAATCTAAAATTCAACCCTTGTTTAAATTATCTACCTATCTCTCTGCTGATCCATGAAATGGTCATCTGAATTCTCAGTACCCATTTCTTTACGCTTTTATTACTTCTAGTTTACTCGCCGTATATCCTTCTCGAACAATCCCATCTCCGGCAAAAACATCGACCCTTAGACCTCGGTTTTTATAGCATGTCCCATTTCCTTAGAGGCTATTGAAGTGCCTCA
Organism: Candidatus Desulfosporosinus infrequens; assembly: GCA_900290375.1. Classification (GTDB taxonomy): domain Bacteria; phylum Bacillota; class Desulfitobacteriia; order Desulfitobacteriales; family Desulfitobacteriaceae; genus Desulfosporosinus; species Desulfosporosinus infrequens. Next base: position 7,870 of record OMOF01000330.1, on the reverse strand, counting down.
GTTATCATAGCGTTATATTCCGTGCGGGACAACCAAAACGACCTTGGCCTTCTGGCAATTATTTCACACTAATAGTTAGTTCACAATTTGTCAAGAAGAGGTGGTATAATCAAGTCTGGTAGACCATATGGGACAATAAGGAATTATTGGAGGCCACATTAACTTGATTAAATTAGCTAAATACCTAAAACCATACTCGGGTATTATTCTCTGCGCCGTTGCACTGCTCTTCGTGCAGGCATTATGTGATCTCGCGCTTCCTGATTATATGGCAAATATTGTTAATGACGGCGTAATGCCTGGAAATAATAACTATATTCTCCACACCGGCGGCAGCATGCTTCTCGTGACTCTACTTGGAACAGTAGCCTCAATCCTAGTAGGGTATCTAGCAGCGTTAGTAGCAGCCGGAACTTCTCGTGATCTTCGTTCAGCAACCTTTAAGAAGGTTACAAATTTTTCCAATGCTGAATTTGATAAATTCTCAACAGCCTCCCTCATTACACGCACCACGAATGACATTACGCAAGTCCAAACCGTCCTAGTAATGATGATACGGCTTGTGTTTTATGCACCCATCCTAGGTATAGGAGGTATAATCAAAGCAGTTTCGAGCAGCATTTCCATGTCGTGGATAATAGGAGTAGCAGTAGTAGCCCTGCTTAGTGTGATGATGATTTTATTTTCCCTGGCCATCCCAAAATTTAAAATAGTTCAGAACTTAGTTGACCGTCTAAACTTAGTTACTCGTGAAAATATTGAAGGCATGTTAGTTATCCGAGCGTTTAATACCCAAGAATTTGAAGTAAATCGTTTCGAAATAGCCAATACTGCTTTAACCGCCACAAATCTATTTGTAAATAGAGTAATGGCCGTCATGATGCCTCTCATGATGTTAATAATGAACTTAGTAACTGTCGTAATAGTTTGGGTAGGTGCTAAAGAAGTTTCGTCCTTCAACATGAACATCGGAGATATGATGGCCTTCATGCAATATGCCATCCAAATCATTATGGCCTTCTTAATGTTGGCAATGATGTTTATTATGGTTCCCAGAGCAGCTGTATCGGCTGACAGAGTAGCAGAAGTACTTGCCACAGATCCTACTGTCTTAGATCCAGAATCCGCAATACATTTCGGAAGCACTATCGTTCCTGAGATAGTATTTAGCGATGTCAACTTCCGATACCCGGGCGGCCAAGCAGATGTTCTCCACAATATAAACTTCACTGCCAAAGCAGGACAAACAACAGCTATTATAGGCTCAACAGGCAGTGGTAAATCGACAATAGTAAACCTAATCATTCGATTCTACGATACAACCTCTGGACAAATATTAATCGATAATCTAGATATTAAAACAGTAGCACGCCATACTCTACGCGCTAGTATAGGGTATGTACCTCAAAAAAGTGTACTCTTCGCAGGGACCATTAAATCCAATTTGTATTATGCAGACAAAAACTCAGCCCTCGCAAACCTCGAAAAAGCAGCTTCAATATCTCAATCAACAGAATTCATCGCCTCAAAAGAAGATGGTTACGACTCCATAATCGCTCAAGGTGGTACCAATGTCTCAGGAGGTCAAAAACAACGCCTTTCCATAGCTCGAGCATTAGTTAAAAATGCACCAATTTATATCTTTGACGATAGTTTCTCAGCCCTAGACTTAAAAACCGATAAAAATCTACGTGCCGCTTTAAAAGCTGAAACCAGAGGCAGCACCATCATCCTAGTCGCCCAACGTATCAGTACCATTATTGATGCAGATCAAATCATTGTCTTGGATAATGGCTACATAGTCGGATTAGGTACTCATAACTCACTGCTAAAAACATGTGCTGTCTACCAAGAAATAGCTCATTCGCAGCTAAGTGAGGAGGAATTAGCACGATGAGTGAGAAAAAGCCAGCAGCAATCCCTATGGGCAGGCCAGAAATCGGTTTAGCCGGACCAAAAGCAAAAGATGCTAAAAAGACTATACGCACTTTATCTGAATACTTAAAGCCCTACAAACATCAATTAATATTAGTCATGACCTTTGCCTTCTTTTCGACGATCTTCTCAATTGTAGGGCCAAAACTACTAGGCAAAGTAACCACCAAACTAGTTGAGGGTTTATTGGCCTATTATGGACACACAGGCTTATTAACGGATTTTGATTACATGGGAAGAATCATAGTTTTACTGATAATTCTCTATCTGATATCCTCGGCCTGTTCCTACGCACAAAGTTATATAATGTCAAAAGTATCTATGGATGTAACCTATAAACTACGTAAAAATATCTCGGAAAAAATGAACCGCATCCCTCTTAACTATTATGATACTCGTACTCATGGAGAAGTACTCTCCCGAATCACTAACGATGTTGATATGGTCAGTCAAACCCTCAATCAAAGTTTAACCCAAATAATAACTTCAGTAACCAGCGTCATCGGTGTCTTAGCCATGATGCTATCCATCAGCATCATTATGACGGTGGCAGCTTTAATTGTGATTCCGCTATCTTTGGTAATAGTAGGAATAATAGTAAAAAGATCTCAAATATTCTTTAAAGGGCAGCAAGAATCAATAAGTGAACTTAATGGTCATATAGAAGAAATGTATGGAGGACACACGATCGTCCAAGCGTTCAATGGCGAGCAAGAATCAGTCGATCTCTTTGACGCCATCAACGACAAACTCTATAACTCAGCCTGGAAATCCCAGTTCATCTCAGGTATGATGCAACCAATCATGATGTTCGTCGGTAATATCGGCTATGTAGTAATCAGTATTATCGGAGGGTATCTAGCCGTAAAAAAGATGGTCGACATTGGAGATATCCAGGCCTTCATTCAATATATGCGTTCCTTCACTCAACCGATCGCTCAACTGGCTACCATATCGAGCAACCTTCAATCAACTGTTGCCGCAGCAGAGCGTGTCTTTGAATTCTTAGAGGAAGGCGAAGAAACTCCAGAGCAGGCTCTGGGAAGTAAAGTGAGATTTTCAGGAAAGGTATCCTTCCAAAACGTACACTTCGGGTACACTAAAGATAAAATCATCATCAACAACTTTTCAGCCGAAATAAAATCAGGTCAAAAAGTTGCAATAGTAGGTCCAACCGGAGCAGGAAAAACTACGATCGTGAAACTATTAATGCGTTTCTATGATATTAGCAGTGGAAAAATATTATTAGATAACACCAATATTTTTGATTTAACTCGTAACGACCTGCGTGCAACCTTTGGCATGGTACTTCAAGAAACCTGGCTCTATAATGCTTCGATTATTGAAAATATTCGTTATGGCACCTTTCAGGCAACCGATGATCAGGTAATCGAAGCAGCAAAATCAGCCCAATGCCACGAATTCATAAGCTCCCTACCAGGTGGCTATAACATGATCCTGAATGAAGAAGCAAGTAATATTTCTCAAGGTCAAAAACAATTATTCACTATAGCACGAGTGCTTTTATCAAACCCCGATATTCTAATTCTCGATGAAGCAACAAGTTCAGTCGACACCCGCACAGAAATATTAATTCAAAAAGCAATGGAAGCCTTAATGAGCAATCGCACAAGCTTTGTAATTGCTCATAGACTATCAACCATTAAAGATTCCGACCTAATCCTAGTAATGAAAGATGGGGATATTCTAGAACAAGGAAATCATACTGAATTACTATCCAAAAACGGCGTATATGCTGGGCTATATAACAGTCAATTCTCTGAAGAAGCAGAATAGGAAAAGAGGTTAAAAGCATGAAAAAAAGCCAAAATAGAATATTTATGGGTGTGGCAGCTATCATAATGGTAGGTGTAGGCGTCTGGTTTTACTTTTATTATGAAGGTAAAAATTACTTCACTACTGACAATGCCAAGGTAACCACTAAATTGTATACGGTATATCCAGAAGGAGTAGGAGGAAAACTCTTAAAACTAAACATCGACGAAAAGCAAGCTGTAACCAAGGATGAGATTATAGCAAAATTAGATACTGGAGAGCTAATAAAATCGCCTATATCTGGTAAAGTTGTTCAATGTGATGTAGTAGAAGATCAGGTAATTCAACCTACAACAGCGGTAGCTGTCATAGCGGCTACTAATAACATGTATGTCGAAGTAAATATTGAGGAAACAACCATTACCAAAATTAAAGAAGGTCAACAAGTGACGGTTCAGTTGGATGCGTACCCAGGGCAAGAATTCCATGCCCATGTTGACCAAATTCGACAAGTAACTCAAACTGCAATCTCTGGCGCTCCTACTAGTCTTACGACTAGTGGAACTTACACCAAAGTGATCCAATTAATACCTGTAAGAGTCGTTATAGACGATCCAGTAGATTTAAGCAATCTTATTGGAACAAATTCAACTGTTACATTTAAATTAAGATAAGAATTAGGTATGGAAGACGTAGAATTAGACTAGGTAAGCCCTTAGAATGGAGATAATCTCTTTCTCAAGAGCTTACCTAGAGAAGGGAAGGTAAGGAACTCAATTATTTATTTACTACTGATGGGATAGAAGGATAGTTCAAACTCTTTCTCCTTAGCTAGTTTACTTTCGATTTGGGATTGAACTGCGAACTCAAATATCGAAGGATATATCTTTTTTACTAATTCCGGGGAAAGGTGTAGTTCATTACCAAGGTTCACTAAGCGCTTAATAATTTCTTTTTCTCGACTGATATCCTTAACCCGATCCAGTCGTTTTTTATTGCCTATTTTCCCGACTATGTTCATCCTAGCTGCTAGACTTTCGATGATAGTTTGGTCAATATTATCAATCTGGGTGCGCAAGGTGTCAAGCGTTTCTTTATCTCCCATTCCTCCACAAGCAAAAACTCTCTTGACTGATTCAGCGACCTTTCCTAAATCTCGGGCCAGTTGGACAAACTGTTCCGGGTACAAAGACTGAGGCCCATCGCTTACAGCCTCGATCGGATTGGGGTGCATTTCAATCAATAGACCGTCAGCTCCTGCTGCAATAGCGGCCTTGGCTAAGGACGAAATCAAATCTCTTCTCCCCGCTGCATGACTGGGGTCGACAATGACTGGTAAGTGAGAAAGTTCTTTGACAACTCCTACAGCACTAAGATCTAAGGTGTTTCTTGTACTGGGTTCATACGTCCGAATCCCCCTTTCACAAAGGATAACATGGGGATTACCCGCCGCCAGAATATATTCCGCGGCTAACAACCACTCTTCAATCGTTGCCGACAATCCTCTTTTAAGAATAATCGGTTTAGTAATTTTACCGAGCAATTTCAGAAGCTCGAAATTTTGCATATTGCGAGCACCTATTTGAATAATATCGACTTTGTCTACCACCAACTCCAAACTCTGGGTGTCAATCACTTCTGTAACGCAAAGTAGATCTTGTTCTTTAGCAGCTTGAACCAAATAGTTAAGTCCCTCTTGGCCCAAACCTTGAAAACTATAGGGCGATGTACGTGGTTTAAAAACCCCACCACGCAGAATTTTACCTCCTGCCTTTTTTACTGTTACAGCAGATTGACTCATCTGGATACTTGATTCTACCGCACAGGGTCCACCCATCAGGATGATTTCTTTTCCACCTATGATTACTCCGTTGACCTCGATTGTACTTCTTTCAACATTGAGTCCTGCTAAGCGCAAATCTTTCATAAATATAATAGCCCCCTCTAAAGTTATTAAAAAAGTCCACGGCCCATCCCCTTATAGGGACGAAAGCCGTGGACTTCCGCGTTACCACCCATTTTGGCCAAGTTGGCCCGCTCGAAAAAGTACAGCACATCAAACTCGCGTTTGTCGAATTCGTCTTGGCCAAACAAAAACAAAAAACTTCTCATCCCTGAAGGGACGAGAAGTTCAATCTCGCGTTACCACCCGACTTTGGCCAAAGGCCCACTCGACAAAGGTACGGGAATGACATCCGATACCTCCTTCCTGTTAACGGGGAAGAACCGTCCTAGCCTACTTGATTTCGTTCAGCCGGCAGCTCGGGAGGGAACTTCACCTATCACCACACATAGAAGAGTTTTCAGTCAAGACTCTTCCTCCCTGAAAGGTAATAAATAGCTTACTTTACTCCGTCGTAGCTTTTAAAAATTAAATTTAATTATCTTTATAATATACAGCGCTGGATATTTTGTCAACTGTTTTAAAATATTTTCGAATTTGCCTTATCTTGTTAAATCTTCAACAATTGCCTTAAATGCCACAGGGAGAGGGATCTTACTTATGTCTTGTAGTGCAATCCAACACCTGTTATCGACAGGCTGGTAGCTTTTCCTAGAATTCAACCGATAGTCATACTCCCCAACCGATTCTCTTAGTGGGCAAACGCCCTTCGTTTCAGGCTCGGACGGTTCGGGAAGATCGACAATAACCCAGCAAATTTTCCAACGTCGGTGGCTGAATGTGTACCAGACTGGTCCGTGCAGTTTTAAGCTCTGCTCAAATTGCTCCCTCACTTGCCCGTCAAATTCTCGCTCAGGTACAGCCTTTTGAAAAAATCCAAGACACTCCTCATACCCTATCGAAGGAAGACAATTTTTCAATCTATCGTTCAGACTATCCTCCCGACTGTCCTCCTGACTTAATTCCACTCCTGGAAACTCCCAAAGATCGGCCAACAGACCCTGGGCAGGACGTCTCTGTAAGAATACCTGGTCCCCTCGTCGTAGAACAAAGCTTAATCGGGTCATCACTTGACGCTTTGCTTTTAACTTTTTCACAGGGTAGAGATGGACCTTGTCTTGCAAGTAACCCTCACAGACTTGGGCCAGTGGACAACTTTCACAGTCCGGTTTCGTGGGAGTACAAACCATAGCCCCCAATTCCATCAACGCTTGATTAAAGTCTCCTGGCTGAAGAGCTGGTTGCCATACCGTCAGGTGGTCGTTAAAGTGCCGATAGCTTCGTGCTGTCTCCACCGGCTCGGACCAGGCCAAAAAGCGGGACACCACCCGCAAGACATTGCCATCGATTGCTGCAACTCTCTGCCCGAACGCGATACTTGCGATTGCTCCTGCCGTGTACTTACCGATTCCTGGTACCAAAAGCAGGGCTTCGTAATCCATAGGCATTTTTCCGCCCCGTTGGTCGAGAAGATAATGGGCCCCTTCCCACATACGACGGGCCCTAGAATAGTACCCTAGCCCACTCCACACTGTTAAGACTTCCTCAAGGCTGGCCATCCCCAGTTGTTCTACACCGGGAAAGCGCCGTAGAAATCGTTCATAATAGGGAATGACGGTCTTCACCTGGGTCTGTTGCAGCATGACTTCAGACACCCAAATCGCGTAGGGATCTCCCGTCTTTCGCCAGGGCAATTCCCTTTTTTCTGCTTTATACCAGGCTAAAAGAAGCACAGCTAGACTATGATCCTCGACTATGTCTGTTATAATATCGTTTGATTCATCCATTACAAGTTGTCTCCTCTTATAACTAGTGATACCCGTTTGAGATAAAAGGGCATACCTTTTAAGGTTCTTTTAAGGTTTATATAGTAAGGTTATCTTTAGCCCAATTATACACTAAGATTACTCGAATTAGGCTAGCTGAAAGGAGATATCGACTAATGCGTTATTCGACGGGATTCTCAGACTCATTATTTGGAGAAAAAATCACACTCCAAGGACTTAATGAAAAGGGAAAAATAGTTAAACTTAAAGTCACGAAAAAATGGCTTGAACAGGTGCAAGAAGAAGGTAAAACTTCTTCTCCTAATCAAGTTAATCAAAGTGCTTAGTCTTCTAAGGCACATTCAACCTTGGTACTCAACCACAGATTACACAGATTAACACAGATCAAATACATTTTGGCTCAAACTACAAATCGCTTGTAACTCAATTGATGATCGCCAAAGTTGATTAAAAGGCCTCGTTTTAACCC
>OMOF01000240.1 GCA_900290375.1 Candidatus Desulfosporosinus infrequens | reverse complement strand
ATTCAGGTTATATAAATTCGCTAGTGTAGGGTATAAGTCCATCTCCCCTCCGGAAATGTGACGTACACCTGAATAGTTCCCTTTAGGCCCTTTAGGCATTCTAATTAGTAATGGCACTTTATGTAATTCATGAGAAGAATAATCATTAATCGGAGTAGGGGAATTTAAAAACTTCCTGATATCCTGATCTTGTAAGTATTGTCCAAAGTGGTCACCGTAAGCCACGACCACCGAGTTATCGAGGATTCCCTGTTGCTGTAGATTATCCATAAATTCCCCAAAGGCTTCATCTGCATAATGCTGCGATTGGAGATAGTTAGTGAACATATCTGTAAATTCGCCTTGAGGTATATTCAATTCTTTTTTGTCGTCGGGAAGACCATCCCAGGTATAATGAGCGGTAAGGGTAATGATAAAGGAAAAAAACGGTTGTTTTTTTTGTTCAAGAATAGATAGTGTCTGATTAAACATAGATTCATCCGACAGGCCCATACCCAATTTTTCATCCATCTGAAAATCATTTTCATTATAAAATTTATCAAATCCCTCTGAAGGATACATTTGATTCCTATTCCAACCATGAAAAGCAAAAGCTCCTGTAAAGCCGGCATCTTTAAGGACACTAGGTATGGAGCTATACTTATTTAATGGGTACAGAATATAATTTGAACCCACTGCAGCAGGATACAGGGAATTTAACGACATAAACTCGGCGTCTGAAGTAGTCCCCTCTGCAATTTGGGTAAAGTAGTTGTCAAAATACATGCTGCTTTTAATCCATTTATTCAGGTTAGGAGTAACTTCCTGACCGTTAATCGAGTTTCCAATTAAGAAATCTTGCATTGCCTCTAACTGAATCACAATCAGGTTTTTACCTTTAGCAACTCCTTTTAAATTATTACCTCCAAGCTTTCGATGTTGCTCCATCCACGTTTTCAGCAGCGCTATTTTGCTATTAAAATTGGTTTTGGCATCCTTAACATTAACAAATTGATATAGATCCAATATGTGATAATTTATTACACCCATTTGTTCAAGCACTGTATTATTCCAGTTCAAACCCACATAAGCGTCTTGATCAAAAGATTTGGTAATAGCCCCCAAACGTATTCCGAAAATTGAAATACAGATTACTAACACCGAAGTAATTTGAGCAGTTCTCCTAACGATCCCTTTTTGAGAAACGCACTTATTGTTCCTTCGCAGAAAGAATAAATAGGCTAATACAAGAAGATCAAAAAAGAATAGTATATCTCCTTTGTTAATTAGTGTAATTATACTACCCGATACTCCCTCGACCTGTCCAACTTCGTATAACACTGGAATTGATAAAACAGTATGGTAGATCCGATAGAATAATAAATCCACCCATAATAATGTGCTCATAAAACAAGCAAATAAAAACAATGTCACTCTCCTACCCAATGGAGGCAATAAATAAGTCCAAATAGACAAGGCTAGTAAAACCACCAAAGAGCAAACTGACATACTTACAGAAAAAGTAATTCCTATAAGGAAATTTAATAAAATAATTTTCATCAATAACAAAGCGTCTACTACGAGAATCTCGCAATTATCGCTAATTGCTTGAACAATTCTTGGGCTTAGAGCAATTTTCTTAACACTAAACAAACATCATTTCTCCATATTTCTGTAAATTTCGCTACTGCTTTAATATAACATAGATATGAAAAATAAGTTAAGCTTTTCAGCGGATCATGGGGAGCATTTGTATTCTAACATGCTAACTACCTCATGGGCTCAAGCGATAGCCGTTCTATATTCCTGAGACGCTTATTCACTAGAGCATAAGCGATTTCTAGGCAATCCGTAACGTAAAAGTCAGTCATCGGGATATGGAAAAATAAACCGCTCTGGCTTTAGATCTCCTGAAAATGCTCCATCAATGACAATCTTGTAACAGTAACAAAATCAACCAATAGCACAACAACTTTTCCCCTTGCACAATGTAAGTTAACTCGAAAATTCGATCTTTCATAGGAGAACTCTGGTGCTGGACTTACTGGACTTGCACCTCTTCCTTATCGATTTCGGTTTTTCTTTTTAATATGATCACTATTAGTTCGGGATATTGGACCGGGTGGAAACCGCTTCAAACTGGCTTGAACGCTGGTCTCAAATATTTTCAGGAGTTTTACTGATTCTTATAGGAATTTATGAATTGTTAAATTAGACGTAATAATAAGCCTGTTTCCAGTAATAATTGGAAACAGGCTTATTATTGAGATACGATGCAAAATAAATTTCGTACAATCTTCGATCATTAAGAGTTCCCTAATCACTCATCTCCGCCACGAACGATTTTAGCAACTTCCAAAGAATCTTCCTGATAAATGTTGGTCAATAACCACTTGTCATCCTGCCAAACGAACTCCCAAAATTCCGTGTAGTAGAGTCTGTGTTTATCGTCGCCTGATATCAGTCTTTCTGAAGTATCTGTCGTATAATCTATTAAACTTGCTGAAACCATAGCCATGAAATGTTGCGATTGTTCATCTAAATGGCTATCAATGAATTCGATGTCCTCTGTGTTTAGGATTGGTTCCTTGATCATATTGCGCTCTCCGCGCGCTTTCATACCTTGAATATCTGCTCGATACTTACTGCCCAGGGCTGTTGTTAAATAATCGTTCGCTGCTGAAAGATCCTGGCGACTCCAACCATCTTGTAGCCAAAAGAAGACCTGGCGAACCCGTCCTATAAGGAAATCTCGATCCCAACGCTGAAAAGTTTCTGCAAAATAGCGCATGTTCTCGCGCGTGAAGTTGATTGATTTACCAAAGCGCTGTAGACTTTCTGTATTTGTAATCGGTCGACCACTTATATCCACCAGTGTCGCGTTGGAATAGTTATCCCCACCTCTGCCTATAGGACGTGTGCTCGGGTTAGCAGGGTTACCAAAATTACGCCCCCACCTCTGCCTTCTTTGGCCCCCGCTATTGAAGGAGCGCCATGCTTGATAAGCGAAGTAGAGAATAATCATAAAGAAAAAAAGTCCCCCAGATCCTCCGGAAGATCCCCCGAGGAAAAAGAACGGAAAAGGAAAGAACCCACCAAGTCCTCCACCGCCAGAAAGGCCGCCTCCAGAAAAGGACCCACCTCCGGAGAAAGATCCGCCACCAAAACTTCCTCCCAGACTTCCACCCACTCCCCCGCCCCCGCGTGCCAAGGCAAGTGAAGTCTGGCTCGCAATGAGCATAAGGGTTGTAATGGTAACCCCTATTCGTTTTGTCCACGAATTCATTTTTATCACCTAATCCTTACAAGCTCTTTGTACATTTGCGCTCATAATACACATTGATGCACACGTTATGTGGATTTATTCTTTTTCCGATCTTATTTTAAGCCCTACCTTGAGACTTGCCAACTCGTTCTCAACTTCCGAATTTGCTTTGCTTTTTTCCAATTCAGCAAATTGGTCCTCAATTGTGTTAGTATTTACCATTGTACGAGAAGCCTTGGCTTCTGCTTCCATGCGTTGGACCCGGTCTTTCATCCGGTCGATGTCAGTCAATGGGTCATGCGAAGTGAGCTCTGATACTGCTTGATTAGCATTTTTCATAGTTTGCGCCCGGCGCTGGCGCATTACAAAGTCATAGCTTACTCAAACCTTAATGCATCAATGGGATCCATTGCAGCGGCCTTTTTCGCTGGAAAGACTCCAAAGATAATACCAATTCCACCCGAAAAACCAAACGCCACGAACACGGAAGTCATAGAAACACTAGTACTCATCTTTAAAACAGTCCCTATAAGACTAGACCCTGCAGTACCTAAGACAATACCAATGCCACCCCCTAAGATACTCAGCACGATTGCCTCGATAAGGAATTGCGTGAGAATATCTGTGCTTCTAGCCCCAACTTCGCCATATAATCACCCAGCAACTTAACTCGCTCAGTTTTGAGCCGATTAGAGAGTAACACCCGCCGGAGCTGCCACACCCCCGACCAGATATTTGGTCTTGGCGCAAGCGAGCAGGTCTGCTGTGGCATACACGGTCAGAACAATCGACTACCGAAGCAGGTACGACGCTCGACGCTGACCAAACCATTTGCTCTAGAAAAACATGTTTTTTCAGGACTGTAGTATAGTCATTTTGTTGTTGACCATCGAATTGCAGTGAACTCTACATAGAAGCTTCACGACCAAGAAACCATAATCTAAGAACCTTCTGCAAAAATAAGAAGTGGAAGATAGATTATCTGACATACAGAAATCTATCTTCCACTTCTTATTTATATGTTTGTAACAAGTTCAGGGATGCTAGTGAATAAGCCGGGACGTTAAATATGTTGTTATATCACTTTTCCACCTTGAATTGCAGCGCAATTATTGTACACCAAACACTTTTCCCACGAGATCAAGTTGCTCTGACATCCATTGGATATAATTTTTCCCGGTTGGTTCAGTTTCGGTTACATTGACGATAGGAATACCGTTAGACTCAGCTAACTTCACTATGTTTTCTACAGTTGGGCTATCTGTTTGAGTGTTATAGACAAACAATTTAATTTTTTTCGTTTTTATATCATTTTGTACAGTTGCAAAATCCGAGGCGGTCGGGTCATTTCCATCTTCAACAGCCTTTGCAAATTTCGGATCGTTAATTTTAAGATTCAGGGCGTCTCCCATATAATCAAAGACTGGTTCTGAAACGTCAATGGTTACAGGCTTTGACTGCTTAATTTTAGCTACTTTAGCTGTCAAATGTAACAATGACGCAATATAATCATTTGCTCGCTTTTTATAATCTTGCGAATGATCAGGGTCCAATTTGCCCAAATCATCTGCGAGTTTATTGGCCAATTTAGGCATTGTTGATGGATCATACCAAACATGGGGATTGTCTCCGGCTGCTTTACCTAACAAATCGCTTCCCACAACCACTACTTCTTTAGTTTTGGCTGAAGAATCAGCATTAAGCAACTTATCCATCCAATCATCGTATCCGATTCCTGTGTAAACAATCACTTGAGCATCTGCGACCGCTTTCGACGCATCTGCAGTTGGTTCATAATCGTGGGGGTCCTGGGCTGGATTTGTAAGAATTGAAGTTACCTCTACATGGTCACCACCAACTGCCTGGGCAACTTCACCATAAAAATTTTCTGCGGCCACCACTTTAATTCTTAAAGTCGCATTAGAGGCACTTGGACTTGGCGGTGTTGGTTGTTTTGTGGTACCACAACCCGACAACACCCCTATTGCCATTGCTACTAAAGAGATACCCATCATCCATTTCAGACTCTCTGTTCTCACTTATTTCCTCCTAATTTTTTTTATAATAAATTTTAAATTTATTATAAAGGATCAAGCGCAGTATACCGTCTCTCTGAAACTCTACGTTCTCGCAAAGTACTCCAACCTAATGAAGTAAAATATAATATCCCTTCTACTGCCGTAATGAAGAAACTAACCGGGGCATTTGTATAAAACCCCAGGACTAGTCCTGCCCATACCCCAACTACTGAAATCAATGACGATAACAATATCATCCGCGAGACTGAGTGGGTAAGACGTTGAGCGATCGCAGCCGGAGTTGTCATCAAAGTAAAGACAAGTAAGGCTCCAACGATCTGCACCGCTTCGGCGGTGGCAATAGAGAGCAGTAACAAAAAAGCAATTGAGATAAAACGAATAGGTAAACCAGCTGCTTGGGCACCTACTGGATCAAAAGAGTCAAATGTAAGCATTTTATACCCTAAAATAAGCACACATAAAACAACTGTAGATAAGAACGCAATTTTCTCAACATCTACTGTGCTTATCCCTAAAACCGTACCAAATAACAAAGAGGTAACAGCGTTTGATTGCTTACTGGAAAGAGATAAAAATAATAATCCTAGACCTAAAAAAACACTTAAAATTACGCTAATCACAGCATCTTTTCTAAACATATTAATTCCCAATCGCCCGATAGCTAAAGCCGAGGCGCACGTAAAGAGCAACATTCCATTTAAAGGATCTACTCCAAGGTACAAGGCGAACGCTGCACCGGAAAATCCGATGTGAGAAAACGTATGTGCAATAAATGGTAACCCTCGTGCTAGTACAAAGACTCCAATAGAGCCACACATAATTGCTACGATTGTACCTGCCAGAAAGGCGTGTTGCATAAAATCATACTGAAACATCAGCCGATACCTCCAGTTTACAATCATCACTATGATGGAAAATGGAGGTTTTTACGCTGTTAGTGGCGGAAGTTAACACGATAATCTTTGAACCAACACTCAAAACCTCCACCGGTGCCCCATATAAACGAGTTAACACGTTCGTTTGCAATACTTGTTTCACTGTACCCATGGCATATTGACCTTTGGTTATGTACAGTATACGGTGTGCATATTTCGCAATAAGGTTCACATCATGGCTTACAAATACGACACTTATCCCCTTCTCTTGATTTATACGGTAGACCATTGATGCTAGGTTTTCTTGGGCTCCAGGATCTAAATTGGAGGTTGGCTCATCCAACAACAAAATTTGTGGGTTTCTCAATAAGGCTTGTGCTATATAGAGACGTTGTCTTTCTCCACCCGACAACTTACCAATGGGTTTATTAGCAAACCTTTCGGAATCGGTTTCAAACATGGCCTCTTGAATGTTTTTTCGGTCCTGCTTAGTTAACCACGGACGAAACCGATGGGGTAATCCAAAACTCACAAAATCCCAGGCTCGTAAAGGTGTGTCCGCATCGAGTTGTCGTGACTGCGGTGCGTACCCAAGCATTGATGAACCTGGTGTATGCGCATCCCCTTGAAAGGTGATAGTTCCACTTTCAACCTGTATCATACTCAGAAGAGCTCGTAGCAAAGTCGTCTTGCCTGCTCCGTTCGGTCCAATGATCCCTATAAACTCTCCCGGCTTCACTGTAAAAGAAAGGTCTCGTAAGATTCGACTCCCCCCAAGACTAACGTTTAAACGTTTAACGACAATACCGGCTCCCATTTCTTTCCTCCTTAACATTCCCGCCGGATAGGCGGCGGGTTGGATATCCATAAATTTCGAAACGATAGTCTGATCTACCACAGTACAATCATACGTATTAATTAATATGTATTAGCTGCATAGGGCAATCATGAATCGCTTTATATCAGGATCACTTGATTCAACTATAATGCAAATGCATTTCATTTGCAAATATAAGTTTTCTTCAAATTTATCCTTATAAATTACAATTCCAAATAAATATGGCACTTTACTTCTCATGTTTCCTGTAATTCCCTCCCAAGAGAGTTCAGCATTAGATAATCTAAATGGAAAAGCAAAAAGCCAGAGCGTTAAAACGATAGCGTTCTGGCTTACTATAATTCTTTCATAAGTGTTTTTTGCTTTTAGTTATTGGATTTGTAGCAATTTTTATCTTTCTACATATTCTATTTCAGAATCAAGTTAGCTACGGCTAACCCGTTCAGAAAGATAATGAGGAGGTTGAATAAATTGCATTCCTTGGCCACCATACACATATTCATAGACAAATTTTCTTAATCTTTTAAATTCATGAACTCGTTAAAGGCTTTCTGCCAAGACGGATTACCTTTCATGAACTCATTCAGAGTTTTGATGGCATCAATCGTTGCGGTTGAAAGGTAATGTTCCATTGCTTCGGCCTCAGCAGCAAAGTTACATTTGCTACATATTAGGGCAAGAAACTCCTGTAACAATTGGTTCCTCTCTACTAAGTAGTACCCCAACTCTTTCCCTTTATCGGTAAGCTTGATCTCTCCATATCGTTCGTACTTTATGTAACTCTCGTCTCTCAATTTATAGAGGGCTTTAGTAACAGATGGCAAAGCAACTTTAAGCCTATTGCTGATGTCCGTTACCCGAACGGTATCGAGCGATAACGAAAACCGATATATTTCCTCCAAATAATCTTCCAAACTGGGTGTTAGCATACGGCACATCCTTTGCTTCACCTTAGTTCTCTATGTACATTTGAGTTTAGTTTAGAATTATATAGCTGAAAGCATTATGAGTTAAAATTGTTCTCACCCTATAAATATGCTGATTAGTTATATCAGTATGTTCTTTCAACTGCACTATGACTTTATTTAATGAGAGTAAGACTGGAGGTATCAAAATGAGTGAAGGTTTCAACCTATCCCAAACATCTCTGACATTTCCATTACCAATGCCAAAAGATACTTGGCAGGTAAAAGCAAAAAGTGTGCTCAAATTTTTAGGTCCAGCGTTTATCGTAAGTGTCGCTTACATTGACCCAGGTAACTTTGCCACCAATATTAGTGGAGGCTCAGTATTCAATTATACTCTACTTTGGGTCATTCTTTGGAGTAACTTGATGGCGATTTTTTTACAAAGTATGTCTGCAAAATTAGGGATCGCCACGGGTTACAATTTACCAGAAATGTGCTCAAGAACATTCTCCCGTAAAACTAACTGGTTTTTCTGGCTGGAGGCTGAATTCGCTGCTATGGCAACGGATTTAGCTGAGTTTATTGGCGGAACGTTAGGATTGTATTTGCTATTTAGAATCCCCATGATTTACGCTGGTCTCCTCACAGGTGCACTTACTTTCTTAATCGTGTACATGGAGAAATATGGGCAAAGGGTCGTTGAGTGGATTATTGGTACATTAGTGGCAGTC
>OMOF01000332.1 GCA_900290375.1 Candidatus Desulfosporosinus infrequens | reverse complement strand
GCGGTCGGCCGCTCTTATGTTTTGGTGTTTTATCGGCTGGGAAGCGGTTTCCCATTTATCCGAAGAATTCTTAGATCCACAACGGGCCGCGGTGAAAGGGGTAACAATTGCTGCTGTCATCGTTGGAGTGCTGTATTTTCTCACGGCCTTGGCTACAGTTGGAACACACAGTTACCATACAGCAGGGTCGGATGCTTCCCTTGTATTGGTTATTAGTAAACTACTCGGACCTTGGGGCGCATTGGTTGCCGGATTAACAGGTGTGTTCATCTGTACTGCTACCATTATCGCTTACACGGGTGCCACTTCTCGTCTGGCGTATGCCCTGGCAAGAAAGGGAGACACTCCACGCTGGATGGGTATTTTGTCGAAACGATTTGGTACGCCAACCGGTGGAATTGGTTTTCTTGCCCTATGCTTTGGGGCAGTGCTTTCCTTGTATGGCAGCGGGCTAATTTCTCTGACAACACTCATTCAGTTCCCCAATGCAACCTTTATTCTCACCTATCTTGGAGGCTGTGCCGCAGGAATCCGGTTGCTAAAAGGCAGTCGTTGGGGAGTAGGCATTTGCTGGCTGTCCTTTCTCTCAACAGCTGTTATTTTTCCGTTCGTCGGTTGGGCGGTTCTATATCCACTACTCATCATCGCTGGTTTCTGGATAACCAGATTGCTAAGGGACAAAAGCACTATATATCATAAGTTCCATATTTAGAATTCTTAAGAGCCTTTATTTTCGTGGGAAGACCGAATGATAGGACTGTTATTTAAGATTAAATAGATGGGGGAGTCAGCTATGCAATATCGGGATTATATTAACGAAAGAGTTCACAGCCTTTATTGGAATGATGATCTGAACTGTGCGACAACATCATTACTGATTTTTTCGGAAATATTTCATATTAATCTGAACTCACAAATTATTGAGGCAGCAATTGGGATGCCTGGTGCAGGTCAGTATGGGGCACAGTGTGGGCTGGTTGCAGGAGGATTAATGTTTATTGGAATTCAAGGAAAAGAGAAGGGACTAGAACCTAAGGATATAGTAAAGAAATGCAATAATTTTGCAAAGGGATTTGAAGACGAGTTTGGAAGTTTAAATTGTAGAGACCTAAGGCCAGAAGGATTTAAGCCAGACAATCCACCACATTTATGCGAAGAGATTACCAAGAAGGCAATTTTGTTCACGCTGAAGTATCTAAATTCCTGGTTCTAATTGAATACGTAGAATGACTTGTCATGAAATAACTTAGCACTGTTTCTAAATATTAAAATCCGCCAACACAACCGACGGCTTTGTTAAGGGTGTGTTGGTGGATTGGATGTACTAATTCTCTACTAATTTTGCACGGCAGACGGCTCAGTTATCTATGTTAACTCTGGGGCACAGCTTTTAACTCAAAGGTTTCCTGCTGATTATTCCATTTTACAGTAACAGTATAAACTCCATCTTTTTGAGGTATGGCTCCGTTGTTTCCTCCCATTTTATAATCCTCAGGGTTAAGGGTCGAATCAGGTGTCAAGGTCAGGCAGCACCGGATTAGGGTTTTTGAATTCCTCACAGAGATTTTGACACCTTGGACATTCACCCAAATGTTCCTCAATAATTTCTCTCGTCTTTCCGCTAACTTCATCATCCACATATAATGGAAGAATATCTTCGATCAACTCACATGGCTATTTCATTATATCAAGCCCTCCTCTTTCCCGTACACTTCTGGTTCATTAAATAAAGGCTTATGCCTTCAATTCTGTATGCGCTGTCTCAAGCAGCTCGGGGATTTTGAGCCCCTGCGGGCAATTCTGCGCACAGATTCCGCAGGATATGCACTGATCGGCACCTAATCCAAACGGGATAATTCTGCTTTGATACATAAGTTTGTCATGGGGATCATTCATCAACTGATAGCCATTATAGAGTTTGAAAATTTCCGGTATGGCGACGCCTTGGGGACAGGGCATGCAGTACCAGCATCCTGTACAACCAATACTTTTTTTGGCCTCAAACGCATCTCGTATCTTGTGGATAAATTCTTGATCCTCATCTGACATCACGTTCGGCGCAGCATGGTCAAATATCCGAAGATTTTCCTTTAGTTGGGCCAGGCTACTGGTTCCGCTTAAGATCACAGATGTCTCAGGCATATTGTAAAGCCATCGGAAGCACCACTCAACAAGGGAACGTTTTTCTGGATAAGACTGAATCAACTCATTAACTTCGGCAGGGACGTTGTTAAGCAGGTATCCTCCCATCAGCGGCTCCATGATGACCACGGCAAGTCCCTTACGGGCTGCATACTTGAGGCCGTCAACACCAGCTTGCATGGTTTCACCCAGAATATTGAGCTGAATCTGTGCCATGTCCCAAGCAAAGGAGTCGACGACTTCCTTAAACGCCTTCAGAGAGTTATGAATCGAAAAACCTTTATGCCTAATTTTCCCTTTCTTAATCATCTTATCAAGAAACGTAAAACCGTCATATTTTTTAACTGCCTCCCAATTGCCGGGGTTCATATTGTGAAGAAGATAAACATCGATGTAGTCGGTTCCAAGGCGCATTAATGCTTCATCTAAATATGTTTCAAAATCCTCGTGCTTGGTAATATTCCAGATCGGACTTTTGGTGACCAGATGAATTTTATCACGGTAGCCGTTGCTTAGCGCTTTTCCGGTAATGACCTCGCTGCCCGGATAGACATAGGCAGTATCCAGATAATTCACGCCGTTGTCGATCGCATACCGAATCATATCAATGGCTTCTGTTTCGTCTTTCGGGAATCTCATACAGCCTAGTCCAAATTTAGATACTTTGAGCTCTGTTTTTCCATATTGAATATAGTTCATATGGCTCACTCCGTTTCTTTTTACTCCAACGTTAATAGTATAGAAGTTAAAGTCCACTCTAAGTCAAGAGGAAAATAAGGTACCTCTTAGTAATAAACAAATAGCTACAATATTATGAACCCTCTCCGGATGAGAACAGGTTCCAAAACTTCATTACGCTTGTTCGCTATCCCACTCTAAATAAGCCTTCTATAAACTGGCTGTAAAGTAGTACGGTTATAAAAATAATATTTGGGCGCCCATCTGATTTGAAGCCTGACGGGTGCCCTTTTGTATTGTACTAAGATACGACATTAATTTTAAACCATGGCAGGAAATTACTATAATTTATAGAAATAACTAGAAAGCTGTGCCGTTAAAGTAATGTAAAAGGGTAACTATAAATCAAGGCCCTAAAGATGCGACTCGAGGTAATGAGGCAACTATCGACGTTAGTTAATTAATTTGAGTGTTTTGATATCTCGGTCGTAGCTGGCGATTAATAGTACAAAACTGACCTCTGAAACAGCTATGTTCCTGCGCGATATAAAGGAGAGATTGAAGGATGACGAAGATACCCCAAAGGCTGATTATAGATATCGAAAATACTAAGCGAGCATTTGGATTTTGGATACATCATGGCGATGAAAAATTTGACATTGTGTCAGCTGGGAAAGAAATTATGTCAGTTCCTCCAAATGAGCGAGATTACAAAGTTTACAAGCTTCTGAAAGAGCACTGCGACGTTATTTTTTGCACTTCTCAAGGACTTGGTGACTTACCGTTTTATCCCATACCACAGTTTTCAATTTTTGCGGTGGACAGTAAAGATAATTGTTTTGGCACAATAGGCGGTTCCAGTAACATCATAGACGATGATTATCCGGTCGGGTATGTGAGTCGCAAGGGAATGTATGGCAAAATAGCTAACAGCGTGAGAGAATTTTTGGAGCTTGTTACCTTTTATCCGTATTGGTGGGACATCGTTAGGTATGAGCAAATGGGGGTGTCCTATGATATAGACCCTCAATGCTTCGCACGCCAGCGAGAGATTGAAGAAACATTTAAGCTTTCTCACAACCCCAAATCAATTGAATTGCTCTTATCAAATCTCAAAAGCCCGCCTGAATTTATAGTGTATGCTTCTAATGAAGAAGCTCGAAAGACTAATGCTTTTTTGGATACATTTTTGAAAACCTTTTTGGAACACAGGACAACGACAGAAAGAAATACAATCAATAAAAAAAGTAACAACAAATTATGGGAGAAACATAAACATAAAATTGTTCCCGGTGAAAAAAGTACTGAAGAATTAATTAATTTTCTAAATGATAAAGTAGATGTTGTGGAACTAGATATTACAGAATTCAGTCGATTTTTTATGGAACGTCATATTATTAATATTGTTCATTGTGTAAGAAACCAAGAATTAAAATTAACTGCCAATGATTTAAATATAATTGCCTTTAATATTATAAATGACAACAAAAGTAATTCCTATTACCAATGCAGACCTGTACAACGTATTGCAAATAAACATAAGAATGATATGATTTACGTTGTCTTTGAAAAAAGAACTGGATATATCCATTCTAATAGTAATAAATTGCTATTAGAGTTATTCATTGAACGTGGTGTTAGCCAATATGATTATGATAACGATACGAATTTATTGCATTCTTATTTGTTCTACTTAGATAGTTATTCTAAGGGAGAATACTAAACAAGCACAATCAATCCGTAAATGATTTGCTACATAAGCTGGTCATAAAGAAATGAGGATTTGAGAAAATGGCCATAAAGCAGATTCTGAGCATTTATACTATTGGAGTTACGCCATATAAATAAAAATTCCCGCTGAGTTTACAGCGGGATAGTGCTCTTTCATGGGCTTCAAAGATTAGAATCCGGAGCTTTCACCAATAATAACTACAGTGATATCTGTTGCCATCGGCTTTTTTTTCATTACAGAATATATCCTACATATTCTAGTTGGGGCTTGACAATTAACACATACACCAGTTTTTGTACAGGGATTAGGGGTTTCCAGTCTTTTATTATTCATAGGTGCTGCAATGCCTTCTAATCTTTCGAAGGCAGCGGTTTCATTTTTGCAGAGTTTATTAACACTTGCTGCGATAATTACTTTTTTAGGGCCAAAACTCATGGCACCTACTCGATTTCCTAGGCCATCAATATTTACAAGCGTACCATCCATAGTCATTGCATTGCTGCTGCATAAGTATAAGTCACTCAGCATTTCTTCACGGGCAATAGCTAGCATTTCTTCACGGGTAATACCCGGTGTGCCATGGTCCAAAACTTTGCCACCAGCAGTTTTAACCTTATCTTGAATGCCCATATTCTTTATGGTCATTGATCCGCCAAAACCCACAGTAATTCCGGGTTTGACGTGACTCATAATGAAAGCCGTTGCTTCCTCGGCAGTTGAGAAATACACTGCATCAAACTCATTTTTTTTAAAAGCGTCAACCGCTTTTTGACCGATTGTTTCTTTATGCCAATCTTTTATTTCCATTTAAATTCCTCCTTTTCAAGTTAACCCAATAACTTAAACCTATTATTACCCCGCGATTCACATTTTTATTTTATTAGCTGACTCCATTATAATTATATATGATATATCATAAAAAGATAGTATGCACTTTTAGGGTACATACTATCTAAAATGAATGTGCAATAAAGAGAAGATCTGACTTTTCATTCTAATTGACATTGACGCAGCGTGAAGGTGGATTGTTGCCACCCGATGGGAGGATTTCCAGAGAAACTCAGAGGCAGATTAATATTTGCTTAGGATTGTTGAATGCATATTTTTACTACTATAAAATATAGTATATCGTCTTGGTTTATGGACACTATCCGTGGCGGCCTCTGAATCTGGGGGGCGTACGGCTCCGTATAACAGCGAATTCCCCGACACTTAGAGGATGATGAATGTAGTTGGTTGAGCTATCGTAAGAAAACGATGGCTCATTTGTTTTACGATCTCAGGAAAGGTCGGCTGGAGTCAAGAGGTATGCAGATCAGAAATTCAAATTCACTGTGGAATACCCGGCAAAATGGTACGCTAAAAAAGAAATAAAATTGGCAACCTCGACTAATCTTACCCCTGATGTCAGGGGAAGGATTGAGAAGAGGCAAGAAACTTTTGCCTATCTTAACTCACCGGGAGGATGGTATTTTTGGGTTGAAGAGAAATATCTCATATTTCCTAAAGTTTAATGTTTACTTCTCTATGAATACAGTATAAAGAAATGAGGCTTCTTCAAACTCGAGTGGTATCGTGTTAATATAAAGAGTAGGCATGATTTAAGCTATATATGTACTTATACTTCCAAGTTAATTAAGAGGGGTGAGTCTGATTGAGACATTTAACGATTGTGGATACCACTTTACGCGATGGAGAACAAACGGCAGGAGTTGTTTTCTCAAATCAAGAAAAATTACGCATCGCCCGGTTGCTTGATGAGCTTGGCGTTCATCAGATCGAAGCAGGAGTTGCAGTCATGGGTGGCGATGAGAAGCAAGCTATTAGTGATATTGTCAAACTTGGTTTAAAAGCGAGTATTATGGGTTGGAATCGGGCGGTTATCTCGGATATTGAGGCTTCTTTGGCTTTTTCAATTTCCACCTCGGATATTCATATTGAGCATAAACTAATGACCACCCGTGAGGATGTCTTGGAACGGATGGTTAAAGCAACAACTTTTGCTAAACGTGAAGGAATGTATATTTCCGTTAATGCCGAAGATGCCTCCCGCTCCGATATGGATTTTCTTGTGCAATTTGCTAATGAAGCCAAAAAAGCGGGTGCCAATCGTTTGCGCTATTGTGATACCGTGGGAATCTTGGATCCGTTCAAAACCTACGACAATATTAAAACCTTGATTGAAAAAACTGGCCTTGACGTCGAAATGCATACCCATGATGATTTTGGCATGGCAACAGCCAATGCACTGGCTGGAGTCAAAGCTGGAGCGTCACATGTCGGGGTAACGGTGAATGGTTTAGGAGAACGAGCCGGCAATGCCGCCTTAGAAGAAGTGGTTATGGCCTTAAAGTACCTACTCGATACAGATTTATCCTTTGCGACGGCACGCTTTGTAGAAGTTTCAGAATATGTCGCACGGGCCTCGGGTCGGATGCTTCCCCCTTGGAAGTCGATTGTGGGAAGTAACATGTTCGCCCATGAATCGGGGATTCACGCCGATGGAGCTTTAAAAAATCCGCTAACCTATGAAGCATTCAGGCCGGAAGATGTAGGACTTGAACGGCAAATCGTCATTGGAAAACACTCAGGGACGGCATCCATCAAGGCAAAATTCCTGCTCGAATATGGAAAAGAGATGAAGGATGAAGATGCAGCTGAAATGTTGTCACGGGTCAGGGCGCTGGCTGTCGACATGAAGCGTTCGCTTTTTGATAAAGAACTGGTTTACATCTATGAAGACATGCTGAAGCAGCACAAATAAAAAAGAGAAGTTTAAGGAAAGTGTGACTAACATAATAAAAGCAGGATTTTGGAATTGAAACCAAAATCCTGCTTTTATTATATTGTCTATCCTAACTTTTCTGTAAAATTACTCTTATGGCTAGATTTATTTGGACAATTTTTGTTTTACCCGTTAGAATTGGTAAAGGTAGGGAAGGAATCATGAGTTTTCGGACAGTTTAGGATAGAGGATGTATGAGATGGGTAAAAAAAAGAGTAAAAGAATTGACCTGCGGATACTGATTCCGCCAAGACAGCCAGTCTGGAATATTTGGCAAGGGTTGTTTCTCATTGCACTCGTGACGATAATCGAATTTCCACTGGGCTGGTTGGAAACTCCTAAGGATTTAGATTCACTGCGTGGAATTCTCTACTTTATAGGGGTTGGCTTAGGGGATGCTTTGATCTACTTCCTAGTAATCAGGACATTTTTGCGCCTTATTCGCCGATCATTTTCTGACCTAGGGTTTATTAAGCCGCTCAAGCGATATGTTGGCTTGGGATTTGTAGTCGGAGTATTATTATTTGTGGGTATCGGTCTTCTAGGCAATGTATTAGCTCAATTATTCGGTACTCCAGCGCCGCAGAGTTTTGCCGTGGCGGTAAAAGAGGTGAACTACAAATGGGAATTTGTCTTACTGACTGTTTTAGGGGGAGTAATAGCTCCAATCAAGGAAGAGATGCTTTTTCGTGGCTTAATTTATCCACCGTTACGTCAATCACTTGGAAGAGGTAAAGGAATGTTAGTGACTGGACTGTTTTTTGCTACGCTGCATTTGGATATCGTTCGGTTTCTACCATTATTTGTCGGCGGGTTAGTGCTCACATGGTTGTACGAGCGCTCTTCAAGTATTTGGCCTGCGATTATAGCCCATGGAACGTGGAATAGTTTAATGGCTATTGCGCTTTGGATTCAGCACACTTAATTATTACGAAGGAGATAGATATGAATAATACATCAGATTACGATCCCCTGAGCGAGAGTTCAAACCTAGAATGTCTGCGTCTCATCTCGGAAGGCTCAGGTGTGGGGTATATGAATGGTATTGCCACGTTCGTGCCGGGACTTCTTCCAGGAGAAACCGGAGAAGTGGAAGTCTATGAAACTAAGAAAAAATGGCAGCGGGCGCGGCTTTTGAAGGTTATCCAACCTTCTCCAAACCGCATCAATGCTCCTTGTTCTGTATATGAAGGGTGTGGCGGATGCCAACTCCAGCATACGACCTACGGAGAGACACTTCAATGGAAGCAACGCTGGGTCGAGGATGCACTCTCTAGAATAGGAAAACTGAGCGTGGAGGTTAAACCCACCCTCGGTATGGCTACTCCCTGGCGCTATCGCAATAAGGCGCGTCTTCACCGCGAACCAACCGGAAAATTAGGGTATTTCAAGGAAAAATCAAAGGCTCTGATTCACTTCCAAGATTGCCTCCTGTTAAGTGAGCGCATGAATCGCTGGATTCGACTGACAGAGGAGTTTCTGACGGATGGGTTTGCGGAAATACACACCTTAACTTTTCGCGAAAACACCAAAGGTGAAGGCCTTTTACTTTTAGAGGGCCCGCCTACCAAAGCGCTTTCTGCGGAGGAAAATCCAGAATTCTTTCAGGCCCTTGCCAAAGAAGGGCTTCGTTCCGTTTGGGGGATCGACGCGGAAGGCAGTTTAGATCTGGTTTGGGGAGATGAGGTGTTTAGCCAAACGATTCTTGACATGAATTTTGAGGTGTCTCCTTTATCGTTTTTGCAAGTCAATCCGCTTCAAACAGATGTTCTTTACTCACATGTTTTGGCTGGAGCTGCGCTAACTGGACAAGAGATCGTCTGGGATCTTTATTCAGGGATTGGCACATTGGCCTTGGCGTTGGCTAAAAAAGCTAAGAAAGTAACAGGCATCGAGGAAAATCCGTTTGCGGTGGAGGATGCAATTCAAAATGCTCTAAGCAATAACGTGATCGGTCATGTCGAATTCCTGAAGGGAAAAGTCGAGGCGCGGATGATGAAGATAGAGGAACAACCAGATGTGGTCGTCTTAGATCCGCCACGCACTGGAATGCATCCAGTCGTGGTAAACCGCTTACTTGAGCTGAAGCCTAGACGTATCATCTATGTGTCCTGTGACCCAGGAACATTAGCTAGGGATCTCGGTGTGCTTACTCAGGGGGGGTATAAGGTTGACAGCGTACAGCCAGTGGATATGTTTCCTTGGACGCAGCACGTGGAGACGGTGACTTGTCTGCAAAAGAAAGACATCTGGGACGGGCTTGTGGTGCGGGTTTGAGAGCTTGGGGTTTGAATTGTG
>OMOF01000389.1 GCA_900290375.1 Candidatus Desulfosporosinus infrequens | reverse complement strand
GCAAGCTTGCAGACGATCCGAGTTTCCCGGTGCAAGCCGCTAACGTCCTCCGCTACTTGAATCAAATATGTGTTGTTATTAAATAACACGTACATGCCTTGCTGCGGTAGTGAACTGTACCTGATCCGAAATTCACAATCGGCCTCGGTGTGCATCTGAGATGCGCCGACGTACATTCGTCCATTGTTGGGTATATAGGCAGCCCTGAAAGTCGCTATATTGGTGTAGCTTGCGGGTGGGTTNNGACCACTGGCACGACCTTGAAGCGTGATACTGCTTCGCATATCATATTTCACGAAGTGCTCACCGCCTGGTATGTGCCAGAGTTCATGAGATAGATTTTCAGTTTTTCGTAGGAACTCGCAAACGCCTCTGCATTGTCGGTGTCATAGCCGAAGTTCGCCTTGCAATAGGTTGTAATGGCCTTTTTGATGAGAGGGTCAGTGGCAGCCCCCACTAATGTAGAGTTTACCCCTACGTCGGTGAGCTCTGTCTGAACGGCATTGATTAGGTCCTGAATCTCTACATCAAACGAGGTGTCGCTTGCGTCAATTCTCAGGTAGGCCCTGACATCATCAATCAACGCCATGGCTTAACCCGGAACGTCCAGGTAAATATCCACTACGCTCCCCGCCAAGGCGGTCGCAAGGGTCGCTGTGTTGTTGCAGAGATTGGCCGGGTCAACGGTCACTGTAGGGTTCGTGGCTTCAAGAACGTTATTGTTGTAGGCTTTAGCAACTACGTTTTTTGTCAAGGTGTAAGGCAAGCCGAGCTTTGAACCCAACCCAATACTCACACCATCCCCGGTGCCGGAGGAAACTGGCAAAGTAATTTGCGTAACCGTAGCAAAGGCTTTTAAACCCGCCACGGCGTTTACCCCACTGAGAGCAATCGTTTCAGTGATAACGGTTCCCAAAAAGTCAGTACCTGTCACTGTGACTGTACCTGTGCTTGTGGCAATCGCGCCTTTGGCGACAGTGTTTCGCGGGACGTCTGGATTGGTGATACCCGTGGTAATTGTTTGGATTGAGGCTGTGAGGGCTGTGGAAACTAAAACTGCGGTGTTACTCGCCACCACTGGTGAAATCTGATAATCACATTTCTGAATCCAGAGACACGTGACACCTTGAACATTCGTATTAACTAATTCCCCCATGAAAGGGTTCATTCCAGCAATAGACACTCTTTATTTCCCTCCTTATCAGAGCGCTGCGCAATGAAAACGCCATAACGCAGCGCTAGAACTTAACTAGATTAGGCGTGCGGCTTCATCATTACGAAGGCTTCCTGCTGCGACACTCCACCGTCAGCAAGCAACCAACCTTTGTACCAGACATCATTGTTCAAGAATCCGATCTCATAGGATTTCTCGA
>OMOF01000346.1 GCA_900290375.1 Candidatus Desulfosporosinus infrequens | reverse complement strand
TCTAACAGTTTACTTTAGACTGTTTTAGGTATGGTGTGGGCGCTCACTTTAATTGACATTAAAGTGAGCGTTTTTCTTGCCTAATTTGTCGTTACTAGTAGATAATGATTGTCATGTGGCAAAATAGATCACATGACAATCATTAAAAAAGGATAAAAGAAAGAGGAAACGTCATAGGCCGGCCAGCCTAGTTTCCTCTTTCCCATTGGTTACCACCAACATGAGTTTAA
The DNA here is from genome assembly GCA_900290375.1 of Candidatus Desulfosporosinus infrequens. Lineage (GTDB taxonomy): Bacteria > Bacillota > Desulfitobacteriia > Desulfitobacteriales > Desulfitobacteriaceae > Desulfosporosinus > Desulfosporosinus infrequens. The sequence goes on along the minus strand of OMOF01000346.1, from coordinate 3,155 downwards.
CTGAAGAAATCTGGACTGTCCAGTCTTATATTAAAGACTTTATCGATGGTTGTCCAAATCACTTACGTCCAATGATGTGTCCCCATTGTTTTAATAAGGTGATGTTGCACAAACATGGAAGTTTCAAAAGAACAGTGTATACCTTATTAGAAGCGTTTATCATATCCATCTACCGGTTTAAATGTATCAAGTGTGGGAGAGCGACCTCGCTACTTCCTAACTTTGTAATGGAACACCATCAGGTGGCATGGGACATCAAAGAAGAAGTGATCAAGCAGCAGTTATCTGGGGTAGCGTTGGTGAAGATAGCGGAAGACCTAGTCACTTCGGCGGGAAAGTTAAGTGAGAAGACTCTATGGCGCTGGAGCAAAGCTGTGCATGATGAACTGAGAGACTCATCATCTGAACAATGGCGAATTATCTTAGAGAAATTGCCTCATGTGAAAATACCTGTTGGCCCGTCAAAGCCAGCCCGAGAAGGGTCTTGGTTGTTTAGGGCATGGGAGCAACTAAGATCGACAATACCAAGATTTATAACTATTGGCTTTCTTGCTTGGCTCTATCAGATTAAACGCTCACGGGCGGTGACGGTCGATTAACTTAATCCCACAAAAGCTGTCCATGGTGTGGCAATACTTTTTCAGTCAGAATAGCGGTAGGGGTAACCCCAGCCTAAATTTATGTTTGAAGGAGCGAGAAACCATGGATTTTGCATCAGATGAACAGATGGCAGCGTTTCGTTACGGATTAATAGCACCGATTGTATCTCGTCAGACTCCGATGATTCCCGGAGAGCTGAAGCGTCAGCTTGAACAGATTGCCGCGCTCAATTACACAATTCCGGGCAGCCACAAGACCCAGGTTAGTGTGCGCACGCTTGAGCGCTTTATGGCAAACTACCGAAAAGAAGGTTGGGATGGGCTTAAACCTAAAAAACGTCCTCAGAAAAACACCATAGCTTTACCAGCCCCCATCTTACAAAAAGCCATTGAGTTACGCCGTGAACGACCCGAACGAAGTGTGGAGCAGATTATCTACCTATTAGAACACAGCGGTTTAGCCTCGGAGGGAGTACTTGCCCCAAGTACCTTATCCCGACACTTGCGCAAGGCAGGTGTTAGTCGCCAAGAACTCTTGCAAGCTGTAGAAACCTCTAGGGGGCATCGACGCTTTGAGGTGGAGGATGTTCATCTCATGTGGCAGGCAGACTTTCAACATACCCTTTATTTGCCGGACCCACATAATCCTAAGAAACGTAAAAAGGCGATGCTATTCGCCATCATTGATGATTTCTCTAGGGCTATTGTCCACGGAGAATTCTACTGGGATGAGAAATTGCCTCGTTTAGAAGATGCCCTAAAAAAAGCGATTTTGCGCCACGGAGTGCCCTCTCAGTTCTACTGCGATAATGGAAGCGTCTTCTCTTCCCACCATTTGGTCCGGATCTGCGCCAAATTAAACATTAAGCTTTCTCACTCGCGCCCCTACAAACCGATGGGTCGAGGAAAAATTGAGAGGTTCTTCCGGTTTATCGATACAAGCTTCAGACCAGAGGCCCATGTGCAGATTGGAAACGGTAGTCTTTCGACTTTAAAACAGTTAAATGAGGCCTTCACATCCTGGTTAGAAGGCTACTACCACTTACGTAAACATGGTAGTACCGGTCAGTCTCCTATGGATAGGGCTGCAGGTATTAAACGGACGATGCGCCGAGTATCGATGATGGAACTGACCGAAATCTTCCTGTGGGAAGAATCGAGAAAGGTGGATAAGACCGGTTGTGTCAGCGTTTTTGGTAATACCTTCGAGGTTCCATCTCACCTTTCTAGTCAAACCGTCACACTTCGATTCGATCCCTACGATCTGAGTGTAATGCAAGTTTGGCATGAAGGAAACCGGTTACCCGATGCTCGGCTTCTCGATTTAAATCGCAGTATCCATGAACGGGTCAAATCGAGATCCAAGGTTGAAAAGCCGGAGGAAGTTCCACCGTCTGGGTTGAATTTTTTCAAGATGGCGGAGGAAAAACGCCGGAGCACATGGGCCCAAGAAGCTTTGAATTTTGGACCGAAGCAGGAGGCTAACCATGACTGATCTGCCAAGTTCTGCCCAACTAATTCCCTTTTCTCGTTCTCCAATGAAAGATATGTTCTTTGAGGTCGGTGCCTATGCCGAGGCCTTAGCTCGCTTGCAGTTGATGGTTTCCAATTCTGGGTTAGGAGTCCTTACAGGAGAGGTTGGTAGTGGCAAATCGACTCTTGTTCGCCGTCTGGGTCAGACATTAGACCCTGTCCGTTACCAAGTGATCTATTTAAGTCGTGCGCGAATGAAACCTCGGGATTTTTATTCAGAATTGTTACGTGAGCTTGGTGAGGAACCACTTTTTTCTCTGACTGGGTCCAAACGTTTACTCGAACATGTGTTAGCTGATAGGTCTTCTCAAGGGAAGAAATCCTTATGTTTGGTGATCGATGAAGCTCAGGATATTAGCCCATCCATGCTCCTAGAGCTACGGTTTGCTTTAAACCACCAGATGGACTCAGCCTCCTTGTTTTCCATCATCCTCGTAGGTCAGCCAGAATTGAGGCGAACCCTGCGAATGAACAAATATGAGTCGATTGCCCAACGTATTCACCTTCAGTACCACCTGAGTGGCCTTAATGCCCAAGAAACAGCGGCTTATATTCGACATCAAATGAAGCATGCCGGTCGTTCTACACCTGTCTTTTCCGATAGTGCTCTGGATCTAATCCACTCGGAGACGAAAGGTATTCCTCGGTTAATTAACACGATTTGTACCCATGCCCTCTATGAGGCAGGTCGAAACGGAAGTGAGGTCGTTGAGGATGCTCAAATCGGGCGCATTTTAGCGGATGCTGAACGGCAACGTGGTAGCGCTATTTAGATTCTATCCACATTATCCCCAATATACACATGGATTGGCATGTGCGTATTGGGGGTTTTCTTATCCACATTGACTGGCATTTGCAGAGAGACGTATTGACGGAAGAATTCTACTGGCATTGGCATGTTGTCAGCACAATTCTTCCGCCATTGGCAGCGAGATACACGCCGTCATTTTAGGTGAGAAGCGACACCATTGCAACGCATCTTCTAAACTGGTACTCCTTATACTGCTTCGCGGATTCTCTGGT
>OMOF01000335.1 GCA_900290375.1 Candidatus Desulfosporosinus infrequens | reverse complement strand
AGAGCTAATAATACTTTAATTAAGAAGCTAAACAGAATAATATTAAATCATTCCAAAAACGCCATAGTGAGTAATTATAAACATCTGGGTTATATTCTTTAGTCATTTATTAAGGAGAGCTTAAGAAAAGCCCGAAATGGTGTTCGGAACATTTTGAGGGAGGGGATAACCGAGAGGACTAGGTTAGGGGAGGTTTGGCTATCTATTTTAGCTATATTCATGGAATGAGAGTCAACAGTAATTCGGCGAATCGCTTAACCCGGTTTTCCGTTCCCATTTCGCCTCAAACCCCAAAATCGTACAAGGGCAGGCGTTATTTTCATCTGCCATCTTCTATTTCATCAACCGTATGAACAATCCTATAGAGTGCGGATTTGTACTTAAACTTTAGCTCTCCAGTCTCTGTCAAGGCTCTTATTACATTATCTATTTCTTTCTTTATAACCTGCTGGTTAAAAGTTAGACCCATACGGGCTCTCAAGGTTGCTGGCTTACTTATTCCGATAACAGTGCTCGTCATGTCAATATTACTGAATGTCTTAGACATCTCATTTAGGATGAACTCCTTACTAATATCGCCCTTATCTTCCAAGTATTTTTTTACATATTCGTTAACCTCGCCCCTTACTTTTCCATATGCTGACGGAAAGCTTGGTATCAATGCGTCTGCTTTCCCATTGTTAAAATAAACCTGGTTCAACTTATAAGATACTAGCGAACTCACACTGATGCCTAATTCTGATGCCTCTGCTGATAACTTAGCATCTAACTCTTCACTTGGATAAAACTGAATTCTCTTCATGATATTTTCCTTTCACATTGTCTTTACAGTGATAGCGTACTCCATCTAAAATTAAAATATCACGTCATCGCGGTGGGGTCAACCCCTCCGTTCCGTATATTCACAATAGGGGGCTGAGTAGTAGTGTGCCACGATGACGATTGTGAGTACCAGTGCGGTCATTCTTCCATAACCGCCGAACGGCTCTCGCAACGAAGGGACATGTCGCGGGCATTCGCCGAGTGTTGGTTGAATTAATTATTGAACAAGAGGGCCAAGCGTGGCATACTGAGTTCAGTAATTAATAAAAAGACGAGGCACACCCATGAAAAAGCCCACGATAGCAGACCTACAGGATCAACTGATCGGAAGCCAGAAACTGAACGAGCTCCAGTTGAAAACGTTCATGCGGTTGCAGACAGAACTGGCCGAGACACATAGTGGCCAGGCCGTGGTTTCCCGCGTTGAAATGGACGGCGTCCTGTCGCAGCTGGAGGATATCCAGAACCGATATAAAGTATTGGAACAGCTGTACGAAAAGGAACGGAAACGCCCTTCCGTCCAGGCGGATGTGCTGGCACTGAAAGGGCGGATTGCGGAACTGGAACAGGAGAACGAACAGTTACTATAAAAGCACAGGCAAACGATTCGAACGAACGGGTTGGATGCTTGTGCTTATTTAAATATAATGAGGGGAGAAATGGCCTTTCGACTGTTTACTTGGGCATGCCCAGACAAACAGTCAAAATACCCCCCCTAAGCAAACATTCTCCTTCTAAACTTAATGCTCCTCTACAGTGGGGCAAGCTTTGGATTTAGGATACGCCAATAACTCAGCACATCTTGCTGAAGTGATGCAAGATGTGGTAAGTGGTGGCGGCATTTATGTCATAACATTTGCAGGGCAGGTCATTAATAATAGCACCAGTACTATACTAAATGATCTGTCGGTTTTACCTACGTTGACCCACAAAGATGCCAATGGAAATGTTAAACAGTTTTCAAAAGGCGATGGTCCACAAGTAATAACCAGTTTATAATGTAATTGTTTGCGATACAGTAAGAGCAAGTAAATATGTAGTTTTACCATTAACGGGATACTGAAGAGGTGTCCCGTTAACTGACGTTCAGTACCCTTGTTA
>OMOF01000339.1 GCA_900290375.1 Candidatus Desulfosporosinus infrequens | reverse complement strand
TCTTTTTCACAAAGATCAAGTTATACTACCTGCTCTTGAACATCATTTTGAGAATAGTAGATGCTGCCGGGGGTAGCATACTCGAGTGATTGATGTGGTCGGTTCCAGTTGTAATGCTTCATATAGTTCTTGGTCATTTGCTTCAACTCTGTGACGGTCTCAGGAGCCTCTGGATACAAACGCTCCCATTTATAGTTGCGAAAGAAGCGTTCAATTCTCGCATTATCTCTCGCCCGACCCTTACCGTTCATACTAATTCGAATAGTTTCCTTGCTCTTAATGCACTCAATATATGCCTTTGAAGTGAATTGACTTCCTTGATCCGAATTCATGATCTCAGGTTTTCCGTGGGTCTTTATGGCCTCTTCGACGGCTCGTATGACAAAGTCCGACTGCATGGTGTTACTCATGGCCCACCCGACGATTAGACGAGAGTGCCAGTCAATGATCGCGACCAAATAAATGAACCCTGTAGGAGTCCCGCAGTACGTTATATCGATACCCCAAACTTGGTTAACATGCGTGATCGGAACATTCCTCAGTAAATAAGGGTAGGTTCGATCTTGTAAGTCGCGTTTGCTCAGGTTTGGTCCAGGATAGAAAGCGACGATCCCCATTTCATCCATATATCGGCGTACTCTTCGTTTGCCGATACCATGGAAACCCATCTTTCTGAGTTCTTTCTGCATTCTTCGGCAACCATAAGAACACTCGTCATAGTGGATCTTGTCGATCGCATTCTTAATATTCACTTCTTCCTGACTCGGTTCAGTAAAGCCATGACTTTTGTAATAGGCCGATGAACGAGGTAACCCCAAAAGTTTACACTGGTGCTTGACCGTAATCTTCGAATTCTCAAACTCTATAAGTTCCTTCTTTTCCGAATTTCTAAGACTTGCTCCTGTTTTTTTTTGAGCCAAGTTAAGTCTACTGACAACTGACCAATCTGATTGATCAGATCCTCCTTCTCTGCAGAATGATCTTTCTTCAACTGCTCAACTTCAGTGTTCTTCTTATCAAACACGGCTGGCATATTCTCAATAAACTCAACTTTCCATCGGCTAATAAGCTGTGGACTGACTCCATAGTTGGTGGCTATCTCATTGAGAGTACTTTCCTCTCTGAGAACCTCTAAAACGATCTTCGCTTTTTCCGCTGGGCTGTAGGTTTTTCTTTTCTTACTCATACCTTCATTATCTTATTTTTTCAGCTCCGTGTCCAACCCCCTGGGGACATTATACTTTGTCAATATTACTGACATGTACCTTAGATAAAACTATATCTTCTTTTAAACAATTAAGAGTATCTAATATCTTGATATTTCTTTCTTTAGCAGTTTCGCCCTCTTCTATGGGATTATTTATAAGTTCGTCTAATTTAAGTAGGTTACTAGCATTAGAATTAATTACTTTTTTCAATGTGTTTAATTTTCGTCTTGTCAGAAACCAATTTAACAACATTATTAACCTCCTCATATTTACGAATGTTAACCAATTATTAGCGCGAATATATTAACATATTTGGATTATACGATTCTACATTCCACCATATAATCCGAATACCCCTAATTTGTCTTGGGTAAT
>OMOF01000348.1 GCA_900290375.1 Candidatus Desulfosporosinus infrequens | reverse complement strand
ATTAAAACCTCAAGCTTTTCTTTGACAGATTTAATTTCTTGTTCAATAATCTGAGAATCTTTTCCTTGAGATGGGATAAGAAGTTTGATCGGCGCTTTGTTGGTATCTTTGAGGTATAAGACAACGGATAAGGCGATCCCTGTATAAATTGCATAATCAAGGTTAAGCAGCACAATGACCAGGATACAGGTTACCCACATGGCAATAGAATCTGAAGAAAAAATGCCGGATTTTACGACTTTCTTGATTTCCTTTTGGTCAATCAAGTTGTATCCAGTCACTATTAGTACTCCGGCAAGACAGGGACTAGGTATATACTTGGCATAAGGGGCAAAGAACACAAGTACTAGGGCTACAAACACACCAGACAGGATGCCAGAGAATCGGGTGGCTGCGCCGTTAACATAATTGATGGCCGAGCGTGAAAAGGACCCAGAGGAAGGAAAACATTGAAAGAAAGAGGATATTATATTGGCGAAACCTTGCCCAATAAATTCCTGATTCGAATCAATTTTTTGGCGTGTGTTCGTGGAAATAGCTTTGGAAATCGATATGGCTTCGACTAGTCCGATGATTGAAATGGCAAATGCCCCACTGAAAATATTCTTGGCAGAGGCTAGACTGAATTGTACCATCTTAAAGGGAGGTAGGGCGGATGGAATGGTGCCTGTGAGTTTAACACCCTTCTTCTCCAAAGCAAACATGATGATAAAAAATATGGGCACGGTAATCCCGATTAAGGCGCCCGGCAGGTTTTTACTGATCTTTTTGCAAATGACAATAATCACCATCGTCAATAATCCCAGTCCCAAGGCATAGTAGTTGGTTTGATTGAAATGAGTTATGATGTAATACATTTTTTGCATGGTTGACATATCGGCTGAATTCTTGATCGATATACTCAGGAGCGTATTCACTTGCCCAAGGGCGATGAGCACACCCGCGCCAGCCGTAAACCCAATCAATACGGTATGAGATACAAAATCGATCACTTTACCCAGCTTAATGGCTCCATAAAGTATTTGCAAAACACCCACTAGAAACGTCATTAGAAAGAGCATTTGATAGGCATTGGGAAGCCCCATATACCGGATCATGGCGCTAGCCGTGAGTAAACAGATGGCATTGGTCGGTCCGGTAATTAGTTGGTTTGAGCAACCAAAAGCAGAACCAATTATAGCTGCTACGATACCTCCATAGAGACCATAAACCGGGCTAACGCCTGCAATCAAGGCATAGGCCATATACTGTGGAATGCCCACTACGGTTACTGTCAAAGCAGCGATCAAGTCTTTCCTGATATATTCCTTTTTATAGCCTCTAATTGTTTCCAGAATCGGCAAGTATTTACTAAGTGTTAAACTAGACATCTAAATCCCACCTTTCATTACTTATGATTACTTCCAATAATCTCCTTAAGAAATATGGTAATCTGTAACACTTGCTTAATGTGTGAAATGGGAATAGACCTACTCCCACTCCCACCATGTGAATTGATGAATATAGAGATATTCTGAGCCTCCTCAAACTTGTTTAGTGATTACAAAAATACCTGCCTACCGCAGATCTAGGTTATGAGTTTCTCATAACTGAAGATTAGCACTATGTTAGCAAACTGTCTATAGCCATACTATATTATCATAATCAATATATGTAATTAACAAACCATTAAATATTGCTCAGTTATAGAACGAGTAATTTTTTAAGGGGAAAGAAGGCTATGAAATCAAGAGTTGTGTTGATAACTTTGCGAGCTTATTATTTAGCCTCGAACTTAAGAGTGAAAATATGTAGATTGAATGTGTAGATTTTATCAAGATTTAAAATAGGTGAAAGTTATAGTCTATAATATAATGTATAAAAATTAAGGAGAAGTAACGGACTAAGGCAAGGGACTCTATCATCATCTTGTCAGATTGCTTCCTCACAAGATACAGAGAAAGTGGAAAACAATATATACAAGTTTTCGTGGCTAGCCTAGTGAACTCGCTTACGCTAAAGCTGAACATCGAGACTTCAGTGGCATAAGTCTCCGGTGGAGACTTATGCCGAAGGCGCTGAACCCTTAACGAATACTATCGCGCCGTAGGATGGATTCTACCTCCTTCGCCGCCAAGTGTTCCTCTAGGGAAAGGCGGCTCGGCGATAATCTATCCTACGCTGGTAGGTATTTCTTTAGGGATCACGGCTTCGGCGATACTCTCCACTGGAGACTATCGTACTGGCTATCGTCACCGAAGTAGAATAAGGAACACCTACTTAAAGAAGTGGGAGTCTCGGAATTAATTAATTTGATAAAAGAGGGTAGATTATATGATGAAAACTAAGTTAAAGATGAAGATCGCCTCATCTGCGGTATTGGTTGGATTAGGAGTTTGTTCTCTGGTGAATGGCGTGCCGATACATACTGCTAGTAACTTAAAGGCTTCTACGGATATTTTAAGCAGATATCACTGGCGGAGACCTTCACAATCCTCTGGAACTCAAGGTAACAATACAAATGTAACTCTTCCTGTGGGTACGCAAGAATCCGATAATTGGGCTGGATACATTGTTACTCCTGCTTCTACAAGTAGCCAATATTCAAGTGTATCAGGAATTTGGACAGTTCCTGATATCTCATCAAGTCAACAAAATGATGCAGCATCTGCTCAATGGATTGGATTAGGTGGAGTATCATCAACCGATCTTTTACAAATGGGAACTGTTGAACAAATTCAAAATGGCCAACCAGTTATCGAGGTCTTTTGGGAGCAGTTGCCATCTTCCGCACAAAATGTGATGGCAGTTCCTGCCGGTTCGACAATCGAAGCGACGATAGCTGAGACCCCAGGCGTAAATCCAACGTATAATTTTACGTTTACTGTCAATGGTCAAACACCATCTCAAACGATCAGCCCAGTAACATTAGATTCCGACTATGCACAAGCAATAGGAACATCTGCAGAATGGATCAGTGAAGATCCTTCAAATCAGAATAACCAACTGTATCCTTTGGCAAATATGGGTACTGTGTCCTACCAATCTGCAACTGTAAATGGTAGACCATTAAATGATACAATGAATGAGGTTCAACCAGATGCCCTTGTATCCAGCAATGGTAATATTTTGATAGTTCCTTCCTCGCTTGGACCTGACGGCGAGTCATTCACAACAAGTGTTCCTACTACTAGTGTTACTACAAGCACTATCCCAACTTTAGGGTATCAACCAAATGAAAATTTATTTCATCACAGAGGTTATAGACAACAGAATAACTTTCTGTCAAACTGGGGATGGTAAGTGACTAGTTATTGATTCTTATTGATGTTTTAACTTTTCTGGATGTCTAAACTATCTCAACGAAAAACTGCTCTTTAGTGGACGGTTTTTCGTTTCTTTTTTGTACCTCCACTCGGAGGACATTTTAGTTCCATAGTTGAGAAGATTAGCTGATGGTCGTCCTGATGCATTTTGTTGGCTATACTAGGAACTAGTGATTTGTTGGCACGTTGTACTTAGTATTATTAGTTAAATTCTGAATCATTTTTCAAATGGACTTGTTCACTACACCTGAACATAAAAAATAAGGAGGAAGTTAATGCCTATCAAATTGGAACATGTTTTAAAGCGAGTACAAGCTCTGCCTCCTCTACCAACGTCTGCTCTGCGAGTGATCGCCTTAACTAAAAATCCAGCAACAACCGTAAAAGAACTCGAAACTGTTATCGGGCATGATCTTGCTTTGACAGCAAGCATGCTTCGACAAGCTAATTCCGCTTATTATGGCTTCGCGAGGCGAATTTCTACCATTCAGGAAGCCATAGTTATGCTTGGTTTTCAGGTGATTCAAGGGTTAGCAATGTCTTCCGCAATTGCTCCCTTATTGCAGGGTGAACTCGAGGGGTACGAGATCGGACAAGAAGGCCTCTGGAAACATTCTATGCTTACCGCTATGACAGCTAAACGTATATGTCAATATTGCAGAATTCCTTATGGGGATGTTGCTTTTACTGCCGGTCTACTTCATGATATTGGAAAGCTAATAATTTCCATATATGTCAAGGAAGTAGGTTCTTATCTGTTAAAGAAAGTGAATGAAGCTAAGCTTTCATATGTTGAGCTTGAAGAAAAGGTTATAGGATATAACCACGCGACTGTCGGCGGTTTTTTAGCCAAAAGTTGGAATTTACCAGATGATCTTATAGCAGCTATTTCTTACCATCATTCACCTTCCCAGGCACAAATATATGAGGAACTAGCGAGCGTTGTCCACGTTGCCAATGGGCTCGCCAGTTTACTGGGTATTGGTGGCGGCGTGGACAGCTTTTTAAACCCGATACAACAAGTAGCCCTCGATCGCCTTAATCTCAAAGAAGCCTCCCTCGAACTTCTTATGGCTGAACTTGGAGAGTTTCTTGTGGACCCTACGCTATTTAGTTTGTAGAAGTATGAAGCTACTTATGGTTTTTTTGGTATTTATATCAGGAATTTAAAGGAATTTGCTTTAATAAAAAATAAATGAAAAAGAGGTACAACTTCGTGAATTACGACTTTGATCAGATAATCGATCGGCACAATACGGGATCCATAAAATGTGATTTTAACCAACGTACGTTTGGGCGAGAGGATATTTTGCCTTTGTGGGTCGCAGATATGGATTTTCAGGCTCCCGAAGCTGTGGTTGAAGCTTTGGTGAATCGTGCCCGACATGGGATTTACGGTTATTCCTGCGGAATGGAAGGTTATGACCAAGCTATAATCGACTGGATGCAGAAGCGTCATGATTGGAAAATCGAACGAGACTGGATTACCTTTAGCCCTGGCGTGGTTCCTGCCTTAAATGAATTGGTACGGAGTTTAACCAAACCTGGGGAGAAGATCCTCCTTCAGTCTCCGGTTTATCCGCCCTTCTTTCAAGCGATTCGGAATCACGGTCGTGAAATTGTTAACAGTGAACTTAAGGTGGAAAACGGTCGGTACACCATGGATTTTGTGGACTTAGAGGAGAAATTTGCGGGTGGAGTTAAGATGATGATTCTTTGCAACCCACATAATCCCGTGGGAAGGGTATGGGAACGTGGAGAGCTCGAACGTTTAGGTCAGCTCTGCCTTACTCATAATATTCTCGTCATCTCTGATGAAATTCACGGTGATCTTATCTATGAGGGTTATCAGCATATTCCGTTTGCTTCTCTTTCTCAGGAGTTGGCGGCGCAATCGATTGTTTGTACAGCACCTAGTAAGACTTTCAACTTAGCTGGTTTACAAACCTCTAACTTGATCATTCCCAACGCCAAGTATCGACGGGCGTTTCAAGAGTCTCTTAACTTGACGGGAATTCATCATCCCAATGTGTTTGGCATAACGGCGCTAGAGGCAGCCTACCGACATGGCGGGGACTGGTTGGAACAATTAATGAACTATTTGAAGGGAAATGTGGATTTTCTTATGTCGTTCCTCAACCGAGAGCTTCCGCAGATTCAGGCGATTCAACCAGAAGGAACCTACCTAGTCTGGCTCAATTTTCGAGCCTTAGAGATGGAATCGAAGGCTTTACATAAATTTCTGGTGCACAAGGCTGGAGTAGGGTTAAATGCTGGCTATCTGTTTGGACCAGGTGGAGAAGGCTTTGAGCGGCTCAATTTTGGTTGCCCTCGTTCGGTGTTGGAAGAGGGATTGCAGCGGATTAAAGTAGCTGTCAAAAGATTGTAGTTATAAATGGGGTAGGGCAAATATAATAACATAAAACCCACGGTAGGACATTATCGCTAGGACATTAATTATATGGTAACAATAAGCCGACATTTCCAACGCTAAGGAAAAGTCGGCTTATTGTCAATAACGATGGTATTTGATTTCGAAATAAATGGACTTCCACTTTGCCCCTGGTGACAGCTACGCTGGTACTGTAAACATTAACACAAGCATCATGTACAATTACGATAAAATAGGTCAGTAAAATTGTGGTGAAACTCTGGAATATTGGGGGCTTGAGGAGATTCAGTATAAATACAAATTGGAGAGTGACTATTAAAATTAGTAAATCAATAGTCACTTTAAACAGTTACAATATTTTGGTTTGTATTTGCAGGGTAAGTCAACTTTTAGATTGACAAATTCAATTGCCTTACAATATAGTATAAATAAATATTTATTTATTTAAGGGAGTTTTATTTTTTGGCTAGAATAACTGATCCTGAAAAGCTTGAAAATATAAAAATAGCAGTTATGGAGCTGCTTGTGGAGCATGGTTACGGTGGAATGTCTATTGTTTCCGTTAGCGCAAAAGCTGGAGTGTCTCCAGGCTATTTATATAAATATTACTCAAGTAAAGAAGAATTGGTCCAGGAACTAGTGGAAACAGAAATGGATAGTATCATTGAAAACCTTAAGTTTAATATCAGTACTTCTAGCTCTGTTTTTGAAGCAGCCTATAAGACGGTTTACAATTTATTTATGTATGCGAATTCTCACCCGATTAACGCAAAATTTACTGCTGCTGTTTTTATGGATATAAAAGTGCCAAGTAAGGAAAAGGCGGAGAATTATAAAATATTAGTGGAATTGGCAAAACAAATTATTGACCTAGGGATTAAAACCAAAGAAATAAATCCACGAGCTATTCCAATGGAGATTGTTGCAATTCCTTTTACAATTCCTTTTAGATATATTTCTGTCTATTTAGAAGTAGACAGAAATAAAAAGTTTACACTGGAAGAAGCCAAAAGAGTTGCCGAAATTTGCGTTAAAGGTTTTATTTAACTTTTACCAATCAATAATAAATAATCATTTATTTATTATTGATTGGTAGTTATAAATAACTAAGTTATAACGATTTTCACCATTTACAACGAAACGCCTGACCTTTTATCAAAACAAGTTTACTAATATTTTAGAGGGTGGCCCTCTGAAAGGTTGAGACCACTTACAGCCGAAAAACTAAGCTTCTATATTTTAGGAAGTGGAAGGATGAGAAAAATGGTTACTCAACGAAGGAAATGGTTGATTTTGATAGTTGTTTCTTTAGGGCTATTTATGGATCTTCTTGATATGTCTATCGTTAACGTGGCAGTTCCTAGAATTATGTTAGACTTTGGAGCTGATATGAACATTACTGCGTATGTCATTACGGCCTACATGGTGACCATTGGGATCTTTGAACCTGTTACTGCTTATTTAGCTGATACGCTGGGTTTAAAAAAAATATACATTTTAGCTCTTATCGTATTCACCCTCGGATCTTCCTCCTGTGCAATGTCATGGAGCATACATTCTCTAATATTATTTCGAATATTGCAGGCGATAGGCGGAGGCATGATTATGCCACTTGCCCTAGCGATTGTGAATAAAACATTTACTAAAAAGGAACTTCCATTAGCGATGGGGCTAATGGGGATTCCGTTATTGGTGGCACCCTCCCTAGGTCCGACGCTCGGAGGTTATTTAGTTGAAGTACATAATTGGCGATGGATTTTCTGGGTAAATGTACCCATTGGAATAACCTCAATGCTTTTATCCCATATACTTCTCAAAGAATTTGAAACTGTTCGAAAAAAACTCGATCTTAGGGGATTAATTCTTTCTTCTATTGGGTTTGCTTCGCTTTTCCTCGCCATCACTAATGGCTCTACAGATGGGTGGACCTCCTTTAAGATTGTTTCCCTCTTTATTATGTCGGCCATAACTTTACTTTTATTCTTTGCTCTTGAGCCGATTACAAAAGATCCGCTTTTAGATTTTCGCATTTTTAACACTAGAGTTTATTCCGCTGCGTTATTTGTGACTTTTCTCCTTATGGTTTATTTGTTTGGTAGCTTATATCTAATCCCGCTGTTTATGCAGCAATTAAGAAATCTTGGGCCCTTTGCCAGCGGGTTGATCTTAATACCTGAATTCTTGGGGGCATTCATCACGCTTCCTTTGAGTGCCGTTCTATTGCCGCGTATTGGAGCGGTCATACTAACGGTAACGGGAATGATCCTGATGATCTTAGGAATCTATCCCCTTACGCATTTACAAGTAATCACGGAACTTCATTCTGTAGAAATGCATTTGTTTGTGATCGGTTGTGGTCTAGGATTAAGCATTATGCCCTCAATGACCTTGGCCTTAAGCGCACTTTCAGAAGAGTTAGTGAATCAAGGGTCTGCTTTTTTAAATTTAGTGAGGCAAATAGGTAGCGCCTTAGGGGTTTCCATTCTAACGAGCGTCATTGACCAACGTGCCCATTATTATATGCAAACAATTAAGGAAAACGTTTCAGCCTCCAACACCATTATGTTGGTCGGTCAATTCATGTCGCATTTCCAAGCCGTTGGGTATACCCTAGACCAATCAAAACAGTTAGCAGTGGCTTATGCCATTAGTTTTTTCCAACAACAGGCCTCAGTTCAGGCTTTCCACGATGCTTTTGGCGTTGCCATGATTGCTAGCTTCTTGGGTATTATACCAGCGTTGTTCTTATATAAAAAAGGGGATAAATCTGGCTGACTTCAAAGGTTGCCATTCAGCTTGATTGTTCCGACAACAATCAGAAAAATTAAAAATTCTGCGACTTGTGCGCTTATATGAACCATTATTAACAAAACTTATAACCAATCTAGAAAGAAATCACTTTACTAGTAACAAAGGAACAATCGCAATCAGTGCAGAGGATCTAGGTGTAACCATCTCAACTTGAAGTAGGCCTTCTTATTGCGGTGATCTGAGTACCAAAATGAAACGCAGATGGTTTAAAACGAATTAAAGCCGATAATTATGGCGTTTTTCTTAATTAAAGAAGATTATAATTGGATAAGAAGTTGGAAGATCGAAAATGAACTGATATCGTTCGCTGAACGAAGCACACCTAACTTATGGTAAATAGTGGTGCATTCTACCGTGCAGGTCGAATGATTATATTTGTCTTTTAAATTAATCTTCATAAAGTGCAAATTACAACAAAATATTTACGTGTCAAGTTATATAATAAAATATGGATAAAATTGAAGAATAGAGGAGGATATCATGAGGATACTTAAAGGCAAAGCAAGTACATTTCTGATTGGTTTAATAATGATGACTATTTTATTGTGTTGTAGCAATCAAGTAAAAGCAACAGTGAACGGGGATTTTACTTATACTGTAACAAATGGACAAGCCCAGGTTACGGGGTACACAGGGACTGGTGGAGCTGTTACAATACCAAGCACATTAGGTGGGGCTCCTGTAACAAGTATCGGCGACGTGGCTTTTATTAGGAACGCAAACATAACCACAATGATCATACCGCAAGGAGTAACAATGATCGCATCCTATGCTTTTTATGGTTGCACAAGTTTAACTGCAATCAGTATTCCGCAAAGCGTAACAGATATCATCGGCGGACCGATTTGTGACGGTTGCAAAGATTTAACTACTATTACAGTAGATGCTAATAATTTAAACTATTCAAGTATAAACGGCGTGCTTTATGACAAAGCTGGGACTACTTTAATAGAGTGTCCCGAAGGCTTAAGTACGATTAGCATACCGCAAGGAGTAACAAGTATCGGCATCGATCCTTTTAGCTGTGGCACAGGCTTTACAACTATTACAGTAGATGCTGATAATTTGAACTACTCAAGTATAGACGGCGTGCTTTATAACAAAGCTGGAACTATTTTAATAGAGTGTCCCGGCGACTTTACTAGTTTTAGCATACCGCAAGGAGTAACAAGTATTGGCGACGAGGCTTTTGTGGATTGCGCAGGCTTAACCACTATTACATTTAACTCTGCAACAACAACAATATATGCTGATCAATTTACAATTCCAGCCACAACAACGATTATAGGATATGACCCATCTACCGCAAAAGATTACACTACAAAATATGGCAACAAGTTTGAAGTTCT
>OMOF01000525.1 GCA_900290375.1 Candidatus Desulfosporosinus infrequens | reverse complement strand
TACGTTTATATATCTGCCTACAATAACTCGGCTGGCGGGGTATTTGTGGGTTCTGGTGGCCTATCAACTTCGGCTAAGGGTTACGCCCCACCGCCGTATGTTTCGGTTCTGATGGACGCAGGTCCGAACCAACTGATTACATCTTGGACCAACGACGCTGTGGCCGGTGGTGAAAATGGTGCCCTAGAATTTTGGGTACCGCAAGTACTTAACTTAACAGCTACAGTAAATCCAGAAAGTAATCAACCGAATGCCACGGCAACTCTAAACGTTGATACCCCGATCGATTGTGGAATAAGCCAAGTGTGGGTTAACCTTCCGGATGCTAATGGCACCCCTGAACCAATCGCTACGCAAATAGGTTTCATCTCAGAATCCCCAGGACCTGACGGAACCACGAAATATAGCTATCAGACAAAGTTCGTAGTGCCTCAAACTCCCGGCAGTTACAATATACCTGTCGAGTTAAGAATTACTGCACCAGGCTCAACGGCAGCGCCTATTGACGCAAGTGCCACATATGAGGTAGTCACACCGCCGGGTGGCATAGTTAGCGATAGCGGCGGAGCACTTACCCTCGGTAGTTATGCCGGACCGGAAAATCGAATTAAAAAAGGTGGCTCATTTGTAGCGTGGCCGCGGGACCAATTATCGTGGCAGCACCCGAACGGAACAACATATTTGGGGGATACCATACTTGCAGACCTAACGGTTGCAACACCTACACTTCCAAATCCGTCAGATATTTTAGTATCAGCTTATCTCACTTCTGCAACGGCTACCCATCCAGATGGATACTTGGATGGAACAAAGTGGTTGGTCCATGACATCCCTGACCCAATGAACATTTCAGGTTCACTAACGGCTACACTTCAATTTGAAGAAACCTGGGGAGGTTGGCAACCAGGAAAATATATGCCTGAAACACCAGATTGGGCGATTAATGCTCCAACACTTATAACCCCTGATCCGCCGACCGACATTGGTGTGGATTATGTAGTGCACGTAAAATATGAGTATCCCGACACGACCTGTGATGCTAACGGTAATTGTACGACTGTGTATTTGCCAGCGGAAGAGGATGTTCCGGGGACTGCATCGGCTCAAATTCAAGTTTATGGTACGGATTTTGTTGTGGTACCTGTGATTTCAGGAAGCAGCTATACTTATTGATTTCGTGCAAGCAGATCTCACCAAGACTTACAAAGGAGGTGAATTTAGATGAATAGCGTTGTTAGCCAACTTGCAGAGCTACATGACAGGTCTGAAATGATGAACGTTGCCATGCCTCTCATGCTTGCAAGATACCACTTAGTCCTTGTCATTGCTGGGATCTTAGGCGTGGCAATCGGAATTTTGGTTTTCAGACATACTGAGCGAGAAAGAGTGAAGCTATTTGCAAAGGGTACCTCTTTGCTATTTATGATTATTTTGGAAGCTGGTGCTATAGGGTGGTTTCTTAATCCACTGTATGAATTTCTCGTGAAAACTATCAATATAAATTCCTAAGTTTACTGACTAAGAGAAGGGTAACTAAAACTTTTTGTTTTCCCTTCTCTCCAAGAAAATAAAGTAAAGATGGTCGCTTATTTTATTATCTACGAGGGGGATGTATTAGTTTGAACAAAAAATCTATTTAAAACGGCAATTCGAATTTTGTGGTGGAAGATCAATAATGTGATATTCATATTTAACAATTTAAGTTAATGAACAATATGACGATATTGC
>OMOF01000349.1 GCA_900290375.1 Candidatus Desulfosporosinus infrequens | reverse complement strand
GCGGCTTTCTGAACAGAGCCGATCTTAAAGGCTTTCTCCTCCGTCACAACGTCAAGGCTCACCTTAGGGGATATCTCCACTAAAACAGGTGCCGCAACCGCCACCGCAATTTCCTTCATCGTTTCTTCAACTCCCGCCATACCATCCGGGTAGGGGTGAATGACGACCTCCACTATCTCCGAGATCTCTAGAAGTTCCCTCTGCATTTCTGCGACGGGTTCATCACAGAGCACGAGCAAAGAAAAGGCTTCCGCATTCCCGGTTTCCAGTTCTTCTACACTCGGCATCAGTTTGATGACTGTACCCATTCCCTCAAGTCGTTGGGTGGCCATGACTGCTCGCACTGCTTTCATAAGAGTATTCGGCGCCAGCTTTATATCCACTTGATAGACACCATACCCCATAATATGAGCATTGTTAATTTTCGCATGATCGGGCTCCTCAATCGGAAATTCCAAAGGGACAAACTCATCCGCTAATACTTCTTCACTTTCTTTGACTACCTGCTGGTTCGCCTGAGCGGCAGGTATATCTCCACTGATTAGCGCCTTCATAGAAGCTACTAAATCTTCGTATCCCAGAGTGATCTCCAGACGCTGCTCAACTTGTGCCAGCATCGCTTTGACACGGTCAGTCACTCCTAAGAGGATGTCGATCATTTCGAGTGAAACCTCTGTCTTTCCCTGGCGTAAACGATCCAATAAATCCTCAGCCGCGTGGGTCAACGCCACAATCGGTGTGAAACCCATAGTCCCCGAAGCACCCTTCAAGCTGTGAGCTGAGCGGAAAAGATCGTTGATTAGTCCGATATTTCCTCCCTCTTTTTCCAGTTGCAAGAGTCCTGCGCCAAGCCTCTCAATCTGTTCTTGGGAATCCAATAAGTAAAACTCTAAGAACTCGCCTAGATCGAGCCCCTGGTTTTTGTCATCATCCTGACTCATGCTTGCCACCCCTATCTTTTTCGTAGGACATTATTATGAAATGACTTTGTGAATACCACTAAACAATATATCTGCCAATCGCAGAAGATCCTTAGATCCTTATGTAGGCCTTTTGTGAAATCAGAAATTATAGTCCTTAACATTAATTCGCCAACCTTTTTTGAATTCCTCCAAAAAAAGCACATAAATATCTACAACCGCTTCTTCCTAATAGTAGCATCATGTCGTAAAACCGTATATAGTATATTTGTAATTTCTATAGGACTATTGGGCAAAAAACAAACAGGATGCCTAACTGGCAACCTGTTTGCTTGGGAGGGATAACCATATGATCACGATTAGCTTATGCATGATCGTCAGGAATGAGGAACTACTAATAGCCCGGTGCCTCGACTGTGTGAAAGATATAGTCGATGAGATCATTATAGTTGACACGGGGTCTAATGATCAAACTAAAACAATAGCCAGGAAATATACCACCAAACTCTATGATTTTGTGTGGATAGACGATTTTTCTGCGGCTAGAAACTTCTCTTTTTCCAAAGCTAACATGGATTACATATACACCGCCGACGCTGATGAAATCATAGACGAAGAAAATAGAGAAAAGTTTAAATTACTAAAATCGACACTAAACCCTGACGTAGAAGTAGTAGAAATCAGATACGGTAATCAGTTAGAAATGGGCAGCACCTATAATTTTGACGTTGAGTATCGACCGAAGCTTTTTAAGAGGGTTCGGACATTCAAGTGGATTGATCCAATTCACGAAATCGTCAACTGTTGCCTTAATTCTCTTAAAAG
>OMOF01000884.1 GCA_900290375.1 Candidatus Desulfosporosinus infrequens | reverse complement strand
CCATCTGCTCTTCGGCTGTGGTTGGATATATTGCTAAGGAATCAAGCATCCCACCGCGTAAGGAGGGTACTATTCATATTATAAAGTGAGTATAAATATATAAATATAAGAATCGGACTGGATAGAGGCGCATTCAAGGAGAAACTGTTGCTCAGAGAAGTTCTCGGTGATTGAGGGGTTGAGTCAAATTGGACTCAACGACATTAAATCGATACTAAAGTCACAATTAAAAAAGAATCTTCTTAAAGTATCGGATTAGCAAAACCGATACTTTAAATTTTAGAAAAGTGTACTAAATAAGATGAATAAAGTAAAATATTGTATTATAATACACCAATAGGGAAGTTTATTTTTACATGAATTTGGGTTTATTTTACTCGTTTATCCAACGGTTATAGCAGGATCAATGATAAAAATTCAGATGTATGATTCAGACGGTATAACTAAAGTTGGAATGTGGTCAGTAATATTACACTAGGACAATTAGGGGTAACCTGCAGGCCTTACAATTAAATCTTACAGGCCAGTGCAACTGCACCAAACGGCCGCTTATGTAGCATCGCTGTGAAATATTTTCACAAATCTCTTGTACGTGTTTGGGTAGTCACGTTCTGTTAGTAAGGTAAGTTACAAAGTTACCTCCACCATGCAGGGCAATCATTCTTATGAATAATTGTAATATTGTTGGCACTGACCGACTACCCCTTTGTTTTTCTTGTTTAGCAGAAATTTAAAGATAATAAGAATTAATGTCCAGATAGGCGACAATTAATTCTTAAGAAGGGAGGATGATTTGTGAGAAATAAGATATTGGGCGTAATTCTCACAATTATCATGGTTTTATTCGGGATAGTAGTACCTGTGTCGGCAGAAAGTGCCAATGGAGCAGATACAGCGTCACGTCTAGCTGGGCAAAACCGCTATCAAACATCCGAGGCTATTGCCGGGGCTTTCAATAATAATGAAATGTGTGACAATGTAATCCTTGCATCAGGTAATGATTTTCCTGATGCCTTGTCAGCCAGTATATTGTCAAAAAAATTGAATGCTCCAATTTTACTTGTTGATACTGAAGCATTCAATTTTATCGCTGCACACTTATCTAAAACTGGGACAATCTACATCATGGGTGGATCTGCGGTAATTGGGTCGGACTTCGAAACAAAATTAGTTTCAATGGGATACAACAATATCAAACGCTTTGATGGTGTGGATCGCTACGATACAAATATGCTCATCGTGAATAATATTAATATTTCCCAAGGAACACCGATTTTCATCGCATCTGGTGAGAATTTTCCCGATGCATTGAGTGTAACAAGTTTTTCAGGGTCAAAACAATATCCAATACTTTTGGTAGGGCAAGATACTTTACCTGCTGGAACAGGGAATTTTATTACCGATGATAAGCCTTCTACGATCTATATTACTGGAGGAACGGGTGTCATTTCACAAGACATAGAAAACCAAATTAGGGCTTTGGTTCCAANNCCGGTAATGACCGGTTCGGAACCAACACTGCTATATTAAATGAATTTCCAACTACTCCGCAGGCAATATATCTTGCCAGCGGAAATGATTTTCCGGACGCCCTCGATGGAGGCAGTTTAGCGGCTAAAACTGGAGATCCCATTCTTCTGGTGGATAATCAATCTATGACCCTTCCTCCCGCTGTAGAAGCCTATCTAAATAAGCTTTATAGTTTGGGGATTCAGCCAAATGTAATAGCCTTGGGTGGAACGAGTGTTGTTTCCAATATAATAATTCAACAAACTAAAAATGCTATTGATGGAATGCCGCCCATGACTAATCCTAGGATTGCCGCAGGATTGAATAGCAATACAGCTTATTATCTGGATTCCAATGGGCATGTTTGGGCTTGGGGAGAGGGGGATCATGGTGAACTTGGCAATGGAACAGTTAATAACTCGGATACCCCTGTTCAAGTATCTAACCTTTCCAATATTGTCGCAGTCGCTGGGGGGCAGAATAATGGTTACGCCCTCGACAAATCGGGTCATGTTTGGGCTTGGGGAGATGGGGAAAATGGTCAGCTTG
>OMOF01000259.1 GCA_900290375.1 Candidatus Desulfosporosinus infrequens | reverse complement strand
CATTTCGAATTGAGAAAAGATAATCAGCCGGTGAACCCGATACCCTACCTTGTACCACCCAAATCTTAAGAACATTGAACATCGAACCACGTAAACGAGGAGGAGGAAAAATGGAACTCGTAAAAATTTACGGGGTGAGCATTCGAATCCATCCCACATTTCTCTTAGTTTTGGCAATCTACGGAGTCCTGGGTTTAGTAGCCCAGGCTCTTCTCGTCTTTAGCCTAGTGCTCGGGCATGAATTGGCGCATCTCTTGACGGCTAAAGCGTACGGATTTAAAATCGTGGGGCTGGAGCTATTTCCCTTTGGAGGAGCGGCTTATTGTGATGACCTCTTTGAAGGGAGAAAACTGGAGGAGAGCGTGATGGCGTTCGCCGGTCCAGCCTTTAACGTGGTACTTTTGTTTGGGGCACAGGTGTTAAGGTGGAATGGGATGTGGGCGGGAGAACTGGCTGAGGATTTTGTACGGTATAACTTTTGGCTGGCGGCCTTTAATTTGATCCCCGTTTTGCCGCTCGATGGCGGACGTGTTCTGCGGGCTATTTGCGCAGAAGGTTTCGGATTCGTTCGGACTACGAAGTTTCTGGCCAGGGCTGGTCAATGGTTAGGCGTTCTTTTTGCTCTTTACGGGATACTTTTGTGGAGTAAAGGGAATTTTACAGAAGGGACGCTCACCTATATTATTTTAGGGGGATTCTTTTGGTTGGCGGGGAGTAAAGAAATCTCAGCGGCTCATATTACCTTCCTCAGGCAATTGACACGTAAAAAAGAGGAATTGGTAAAAAAAGGGTTGATGCGCAGCAAATGGCTAACCGTACACAGCAGTACTCCGCTGGTACGAATTGTTGAGGAGTTTACCCCGGATCGTTACGCTCTGGTCTCCCTGACCAATGAAAAAATGGGGCTGGATAAAATACTGACAGAGACGGATGTGGTGGAAGGGATGATGCGTGAGGGAATCCGTTATCCGGTGGGTAAACTGTAGGGATATTAGAAAGGGAATTCAATGATCTGACACATCCGGTTGCTGACTTCTGGATTCTGTGGACGAGACCTGTAAATATAGGGGAATTATGATATAATGAAAGATCATAATGTAGTACAAGGAGGCCTCGTTGACACCATGAGTATATTAACTGCGGCGGAGATACGCCGGCAGGTCGAACGGTTCTTACCTAAAGTTTTGAAACCAAGCAGGTATTTAGGATCAGAATGGAATGCGATTCAAAAAGACTGGGCCACAACGGAGGTTCGTATGGCCTTTGCCTTCCCGGATGTGTATGAAGTGGGAATGTCCCATTTAGGAACAAGGATTCTCTACCACCTAGTCAATTCCTATCCGGAATTTCTTTGCGAAAGGGTTTTTACGCCTTGGGTGGATATGGAAGAGGAGATGCGTGAGAGGCATATTCCCCTGTATGCTCTGGAATCATTTCAACCGCTGCCAGGGTTCGATGTGGT
>OMOF01000350.1 GCA_900290375.1 Candidatus Desulfosporosinus infrequens | reverse complement strand
GAACTCCATAAAGCATATTGTAATATACTGGGTACGAAGGAATGGGCGATCCTTCCTTTTGACAAAAATGATGCAGCAGAAACGTCCTATCACTTATATACACTAAGACTGAAGGATTTTAGTGAAGAACAGAGGGATCGTGTAATACAAATGATGGGCGAAAAAGATATTGCCACAAATGTGCATTATATGCCGCTGCCGATGTTTACACTTTATAGGAACCTTGGTTATAAACTTGAAGATTATCCCAATGCTCATGCTCAATATGTAAATGAAATTACATTACCGCTTTATTCAAAACTGTCTGTCGAGGATGCAGAATATGTGGCTGAAGAGCTTATCGAGTGTATTGAAAGGATTTAGAGGGGATCAAAAAAGGAGGGGCAGAAGAGATCCCTTTGAGAATTTGCGGTATCTAAGATGTTTTTGTTTTTAGGGATGGAGAAATGGTCTCATACCAAGATACACGCAGCTTTGATGCTTAGATTAATCTAAGATTTGCTTTTCAGAACATAGCTGTGATAAAGACAAGAGTCTGATATACTAAAGAAGCCCAATCGGATAAGGAGATAAGTATTGAACCATTCGCAACAAACACTAAGTAATCAGTATAGGGGAGTATTATGCAACCATTAGAACCTTTTTATGAAAAGAAACTGATGTGCATTTTTTGCGGCAAGCCTTTTAATACGTTAAAGGTACGTTCACGATCTGCAATTCCTTATAAAATAGATAGCGACTTTTGTCCTCATTATCGGGAAGGAAATTATAATCCCAATTTCTATTTTATCAATGTTTGTTCAGAGTGCGGTTTTGCATTCAACGAAGAGTTTACAGATCACTTTCCAATAGGTTCCAAGGAGGTTATTCGTGTTCAAATTACTGAGCATTGGAAGAAAAGAGACTTTGGACAGGTGAGGAATATCCATCAAGCCATGGAATCATATAAACTGGCTTTATTAGCAGGGACTCTAAAAAAAGAAAAAAATATCCTTTTAGCAGGGCTTGGTCTACGTCTGGCTTGGCTATACCGTACGGAAAACGATTCGGAGCATGAGAAGCGTTTCCTGAGTTTG
>OMOF01000353.1 GCA_900290375.1 Candidatus Desulfosporosinus infrequens | reverse complement strand
TGTCCTGGGAACCGTTGTAAAACCTTATATTGTTGAAGTGGATGCCTTGGAGGAGATTCTGGGCAGAAAAATGTCCAGGCATGACATGGCTCAAGAAATTAATCCGCCAGGCGTTGTCACTGGATTAGCGTGGACGCCGGTGGGGGGCGAAATTCTGTTTATCGAAGCAACAGAAATGCCTGGAAACGATCACATCATCTTAACGGGTCAGTTAGGAGATGTTATGAAGGAATCGGCAAGGATTGCGTTAAGTCTTTTGAAATCTCGGTTGCCTGTGAATGCAATTCAGTTTAAAGATAAAGACTTACATGTTCATGTGCCGTCCGGAGCCGTTCCCAAGGATGGGCCGTCTGCAGGAATTGCCCTATTTACGGCATTTGCTTCTTTGATTACCGGGATCATGGTGGATGCGAAACTGGCCATGACGGGGGAAATCACGCTTAGGGGTGTTGTTCTTCCGATCGGGGGATTAAAAGAAAAATTAATAGCAGCGGAACGTGCCGGTATCACAAAGGTCTTGATTCCCAAAGATAATGTTGCCGATCTAAAGGATGTCCCGGAAGAAGTTAAAAATAAGGTTCGAATTGTCGCAGTGGAAACCGTCGAAGATGTAATGAAAGAGGCGTTAGGGATCGCTTTGCCAAAGATTGAACAAGTCCTGACAGGACCTGGATTTTTCACCAAGTTAATAGATCAATAAGCTTACTACGGCACCTTATTTTTTAGAGATGAGAATGCATTGTCTGGGTTGTCCTTCTTCCACTAGCGAAAGTCTGGAGCAAGCTTGCATGGTGCATGGCGCATGGCGTTTCAGTACAGGAACTGATTGATAAACTAAACAAGCATATTTCAAGCTAAGCCGGAGAGAATCTTATGTGCGTTATAATAATTCAGCTCCACGCTCTAGGCATACAGAAAGAGTTTGTAAGGTCTTAAGGGAATTCAATGAAAATTACCTAATGCGTTGGTTGAGAAGATAGAAATTCTCACGCCAACGCATTTTGTTTTTATATACAGGTCTATGAGAAAGATACCCGTTGATTTGGTCAATCTGAATCGCGCTTCCATCGCATTACAGTTTCGAGATAAGAAGTCGACAATAATTCGGCAGCTTAATTATCTATTAAAGATTTGAAATAAGGAAAAAGCAATGAAGAAAAATAAAGCAATAAAGAATGAATTCGGTATGATTCACGATCTCTTTGGTATAATCCCCAAAGTACCAGTTGCCAGAATGTTTTCATCAATAATACAAAAAGAAACAGTTATTGGCAGGACTTGACAGATAAATGCAGAATTTATTATAGTCAAACGGGCTATCATTGAAGAGGTCTCTGGTAAGGAGTACCTAGAATTATTAAATGCTAAATTGGGTGAAGAGGTTCAGGAATATCTCGACAGCCAGAGTATTGAAGAGCTGGCAGATTTGGTTGAAGTGGTTTATGCGATCTTGGATGACAAAAACGTTTCCTTACAAGAATTTGAATTGATTCGGAAACAAAAGGTTATGGAGAGAGGCGCTTTCAAGGAGAAATTGTTGCTTAAAGAAGTTATCGACGGTTGAGGGGTTGAAGCAAATTGACAGATAAGATCAAGCAGAAGGGAAGTCTTGGTAGTGTCGCTGAAGATCTCTTTGTCGAACTGTTTTGTGACACCTTTGGTCCGGATAAATCACAATATTTTTTTCTCCAATATCCATTCACAGATATTTATGGACACAGGCGCTCTATAGACTTTGCTCTGGAAAGTGAAGACTTAAAAATTGAGAGAGTATCGCCCTTCTATAACATGCAATAGGAACCGGAAAGACGGTAACCGCTGTAAGTGACGCAAAACACCTCCGAACGATATATACGTGAAGGGAAGATAGCAGCTGATTTAGAGGTGCCATTTGGGGATAAAAGAAGCTAAGGTAAAATTCCATCAGTGACGAATGATTTTAGTATTACTGTAACATGGTGTGGCTAAATGATAAATCTACGAAATTACTTTTGGGCATCCATCGGATTTAGGAGATTAACCAAAGGTAATTTTGGTAATCTCTAAGTTAGGCGACATACAATGCGGGACTGGGTTCCAACCCTCATGGCAATAAAACAATTATGTACTTAACAGATGGTAATAAAACTACAACACTGGCTTAGGGCAAAGCAAGGTTAAAATTGCTCAAATAATCAATACTATTGGGTCATATGGGAAAGGAGATAACTTATTGAAAATATCTCAATATAAAGGCTTTCAATATATATTATTAATAATGCTCTACATAATCGCAATAATTAACTTTATTCAACCAGTAATTAGATTTGATAGTCAACTTTTAAATAATGTATTTTTGATTTTTGTTGTTTTACTTATACCAATCTTTCTAATGATAAAAGGTTTTTACTTTAGAAGTCTGGTTGCTAAGATTTTAAATACACTCATATGGGTAATCCCTTGTATACTAGGAATATTGATACTAAGTATAATATCATTAAATAGTGATGAGCCAATTAAGAGTTTAAGCTTGGATAATTCTGATATTGTTGCATATAGAACAAATGGAGGTGCTACAACCAGCTTTGGGATTCTAGTAAGACAAGAGAAAAATATCATTCCTGGAATTAAGTTGGTAAAACGAATATATTTCCAAGACCATAAGGAAAATGTCAATATGATAAAGACTGGTGAAAATTCCTTTGAGATTGAAGGAAACCCAGAAACAGTCAACAGGAATGTCTATTTCGAATAATGATAGCAGTCCATCGTCGCATAACCGAATTCCCGATACTTAGAGGCTAATAAATGCGTTGGGATACGTCGGGAATTCACAGAACGTTAGTACGCCAAGTAAGTTCGGTTTGTCTAGCAAGGTGAAAGTCCTTGCGGGGTAA
>OMOF01000354.1 GCA_900290375.1 Candidatus Desulfosporosinus infrequens | reverse complement strand
TTAGAGCCAAAATGTATTTATTCTGTGTTAATCTGTGTAATCTGTGGTTGATTAACTGAGTACCTGAATAGTCACAAAAATAATGATTCGCAATTCAATTTGTAGGTATAATTTTTCGCGGGAATCAAGGTTGAATATCGGACCACGAATTTCGATATAGTAGCCGTCGTTCGTGTTAGCGCATAGACTACGCTGACATGAAAAACGACGGAGGTAACAAGCATGGGTAATAAGACTGGAGTGCGACATTACTTTGCCGAAGGAATGACCACTAGAGGCTACATATCTCTGTTGCCGAATATGATGCCAAGTTGGCAGCGGACTTATGTTTTGTTGGGAGGACCGGGGACAGGTAAATCGACGTTGATAAAGGTTATCGGCTTGGAATTATTGGATCGAGGATATGACATTGATTTCTTGCGTTCAGCAAGGGATCCAGACTCGATAGCTGGTCTCATCATGCCGCGCATGGGGTTGGCGATGTTAGATGCCATGGAGGTTTCTCCTCTGCGTTGGCGGGCCCCAGGGGTTGTCGAGAAATTTATTGATTTTAGGGTTTTTTGTGATGAACGTAAACTCGAGAAACACCGCTCACAGATTTTGAAGATGGAAAAACAGATTCAAGAGCTCCAAATGACGTTGGAGGAAGAGTTGGCGACAGAACTTGTTTCGTTGATCGGGAATAAGGCTCGCAAACCTCATATGGGAAAAGAAGACATCTCTTGGATTCTGGAGAATTCTGCCCATCTCAAAATTAAAAAAGAACACACAGGACCTTGGCCGCTCGCCGAAAATGCCATCAAGCTTCTGCAAAAAAGTGTCATTAATCCGTGTTTTTTGCACGGCTTAACGGCGGAAGGGTGGCTCAATCTGGCACCGCATTTTCTCACGGATTTTGATCAAATCCGGCTCGAAGGAGATGAAACGTTGGATGCCTTAGATTGGGTCTTGCGTGAAGCGCAGCAATTGGGGCAAATGATTGAGATTGTCTTGCACCCGCTCAATCCGGATGAAGTGATTGGAATTGTTTTTCCAGAAAGGCATTTGGCCATCTGGCAGGGAAATCCAGGAAATTTGGGAGACCAAGGATTAGAACGACCTTTTAGTGCCAAATTAATCGAGACCTTAGCGTCTTGGCAAACACATAGGTCTCAACTTAAGGCGATGTATATGGATGCTGTAAATTTTGATCAATTGGATGGCTATCGGGAAACTATGCTTAACCAGATTTTATGCGATTTACACACATAACCTTGATACCATACAGGTAAGGGCACAGCGCATTGTGCTCTTACATAGTTCACCACAGTTCTATGAATAAAAAGAACCAGTACTAATCAAATAGGGCAGGATCTACAAGGAATTCACCAAGTTCAGCTATAAGCAGTTC
>OMOF01000355.1 GCA_900290375.1 Candidatus Desulfosporosinus infrequens | reverse complement strand
AGCAAAGAAGAAAGGTAAAAGGTCTTTCCAAGGAAAGAAGCGATATGTTTATCGGGGCTTTCTCGGTGGCGACAGCATTAATAAAATATTGCAACAACCCGCGACTGATTGTCAGTGGTAGTGGAATTAGGGAAGGGCTGATTTTTGAGATCCTACGTGGAGAACAGGTGCTTAAAGATGTGCTCCAGTCTTCTCTTGATAATGTTATTAAAACATTAAAATTGGATAAGATCCATGCGCACCACGTCTGGAAGCACGCTGAGAGTCTTTATACTCAGTTGAAACCTCTGCATAAGATCAATGGAAATTCTTACAGAATCTTAAAGACTGCTGCCATGTTAAATGATTGTGGTAAAACAATTAATTTCTATAACTATCACAAACATAACTTTTACATGATAACAAATACCCCAATCAATGGTTTGTCCCATAAAGAACTGATTATGGCAGCTTATACCATGATGCTGAGCGTCAAGGAAAATTTCGACATTGATAATTCTCAATATGTAACGTTATTGAATGAAGAAGATAAATATGTCATTCAAAGGCTAGGGATTATTTTGAGATTGGCAGAATGCTTTGATAGAAAAAGAAATGGAAATATCATCAAAGTAGAATGCAAGTTAAGAGCAGATCGACTTTTTATACATTTATTTGCGAAGGGTACAACCGAAGGGGAACGAAAAGAGGTTGAAGGTTGCGGAGCTTACTTTACAAAAGTATTTGCTAAAACATTGCAATTTGAGTAAGGGTTTCAATAATGCAACATTATCGACTGTTTAGGGAAAAGGGACTTCACGAAGGAGACGTGAAGCCCCTTTTCTAAGTCAAATCAAAGAGTTCTCTCAATTCTTGTTCGGTTAATTTGGAGAGCATGGTTTCTCCCGGTTGAATGACTGAATCAATCAACATTTTTTTCTTGGTTTGTAAAGTATTAATTTTTTCTTCGACGGTTCCTTGGGAAATAAGTTTGATCACCTGGACCGCATTTTTCTGGCCGATGCGGTGAGCTCGATCCGTGGCTTGGTCTTCTACAGCTGGATTCCACCAAGGGTCGTAGTGAATGACCATGTCGGCGCCAGTCAGATTTAATCCAGTCCCGCCGGCCTTTAAAGAGATCAGGAAAACTTGGCCAATTCCTTGATTAAAGGAATTAGCCATCTTCAAACGTTCAGCCGCCTTGGTTGAACCCGAAAGATAGAAATGCTCAATTTGTTCTGAGCTGAGATGACCTTGGATGATATCCAGCATCGTCGTGAACTGGGAGAAAACTAGGATTCGGTGGCCGCTATCCAGAGCGTCCGCGAGGATTTCCTGTAAAAGCAGCATTTTGCCGCTTTCCCCAGTATAATTTTCCAAGAACATAGCAGGATGACAACAAATTTGCCTAAGTCTGGTTAGAGCCGCGAGAATTTTCAGGTGGCTTCTGTTAAAACCAACAGCGGCTATTTCTTGAGCAATTTGGCCCTTAGCTTCTTGTAAATAAGCTAAGTATAATTTCTTCTGTTCTTCCGTCAGTGGAGCATTTAGTTGAGTTTCGATCTTGTCCGGTAGTTCTTTTAAGACATCTTTCTTCAGCCGTCTCAGAATGAAGGGATTGGCGTGCCGACTTAATTCGGCCAACGAATTGGAGTCCTCGCCTTTGATAATTGGTATCTCGTATTTCTTGCGGAACTCCTGGTGGGAGAGGAGATAGCCGGGCAGAATGAAATTAAAGAGGGACCAAAGTTCAGAAAGCGAATTTTCAATCGGCGTCCCCGTGAGGGCGAAATACCCCTTGGCCTTAATCTGCTGGACGGATTTAGCGTTGAGAGTTTGAGGATTTTTGGTGTGTTGAGCTTCGTCTAAGAAACAGTAGGAGAACTCAAACTTGGCAAATTGGTCAATGTCCCGCCGTAGTATAGGGTAGGAGGTAACGACTAGGTCCCATTGTTCTTCGATCCCCATCAATTGCTCTTGTCTTTCTTGGGGAGTGCCTTCCACGACCAACACCTGTAACGTGGGGGTGAATTTCTTTGCTTCCTCCTGCCAGTTATAGATTAATGAAGTGGGAGCGATGACCAACGCGGGACCGAGCGCTTTTGATTTTTCCGATAAAATGAAGGCGAGGACCTGTACGGTTTTGCCCAACCCCATATCATCCGCTAGGATGCCGCCAAGGCCAAATGAGGCGAGGGTCTTTAACCATTTAAAGCCGGTTTTCTGATAATCTCGCAACACGTTCTGCAACTCCAGCGGAATTTCGAACTCCGCGTCTTGGGGCTCAAGGATGCTTTGCACCAATTGCTTAAAGGCTCGATTGCGGTGCACCCCGGGCAGGTTGGCCTGACGCAAAAAACTGTCAATGTACATCGCCCTGTATTTCGGGAGATTGAGAAGTTTCTGGTTGAGATCATCGGCCTCAAGATCCAAATTCTCAAGAAGTTGGGCGACTGATGTCAACTCAGGCTGGTTCAAATCAAGAAAAGAACCGTCCCGGAGGCGGTGATACTTTTTCTTTAAATGGAGAGAGTGGAAAATTTCTGCTAATTCAGCTTGTTCAATATCGGTATATTGGAAAGATATCTCCAAGATGTCTAGAGTTTCGTCCAAGCGGACCTGGCCGGAGAACGTGGTTGAGGTTCGAATTTTGAGCTTAAATTGATCGGAATAATAAAGTTCTGCGAGGTCACGGAGTTGAGGAAGCCAATTTACCGTAAATTCAAAGATTTTATCATCATCTTCAAGCTGGATTCTGCCCTTTGAGACGATAAAATCGGCTTGTTCGAAGATGGCTAAGATTTTTCGTTCTTGGTCTATTGAGCGAATGAGGATCACATCGCTGATTACTGAAGAGTTGCTGGTTTCTCGGGATGAGGCAAACGGATTAAGGACAGTATCGCCATAGCAAAATTCTAGGCGGGCGGTGATGCCCAGATCTGTTGCGCGATCAAAATAGATTTTAGCTTGCAAGCTTTCTTGGTTGAATTTGTCTTCTAGTGAGGGGTCAATAGAAACTTGGCCCAATTTTCCAATTAACGGCAATGCCTCAGAGGCAAAAAACTCTTTCTGTGCCGCTGGAATGACAATATTAGTCAGGGACCCTTTGTGGAGTGCCTTGAGAAGGGGCGGGAGTAAATCCTTCTGAGTGGAGGAAGCCTGATAGATGTTCTGTCGGTATGAGTAGTAGCTGCCATCCAGCGTGAGTTGGATGGGAATTTCGTCCGTCTCTAAGGCAAAAGTCAGATCATGGCCTTGGGCCTGTAAGGAGAATTCCATAGGCAACCCTTGACGTATGATGGAGGAGGGCTTAAGGGAAGCGGAGCCGATTCCCCAAAGAAACACTTTATCCCCCAAAGCGTCTAAGAACTTAGTAAGGTAATAACCCGTTAAAGGCAAAGACTTTTGACTAAGAAGGGTAGTACTATAATAAGGACCTTGCATTTCTGCTAAGGCGGTATATTGCTCAAACATTTCTTGGAGCATAGAGATCACTGCGCGGTCTTCCTCTTTAAAAGTCTGTCGCGTTGGTTCAAGCGTGAACTGTTTACCGAATTCAAGCGATCGACCCGTTTTGATAGAGGTGAGGAATTGCCCTATGTCCTTAACCACATAGAGGCGTTGCAGACCCAACTTGAACTGTAAATGAGCAGAAACTCGGTGACCTGACGTGATTTGGAGTTCCATGACCAAGTTCAGTTCTTCTTGAGGGATCTCTAGGCGATGGTTAGCAAATACTTCTAGGAGATCTTCAACGACGCGGTTTTGAACTACAGGGTCTCGCCAGGCCTCAGGCAATTTTTGTTGGGCAGTCTTTAATACAGCTATGACATGTTGGCAGGCGCCGGGATAGTCAGTAAAGGCAGGGCAAGTGCAGCGGTAGGAGCGCAAGGTGCTATCCCTTTCGAAAGCCACCTGAACTGTATATCTCAACCCCCCCACTACTGAAGCGCTAACCAAGCCTTTATCAGGAGCAAAGATGAAATTGCTGACCCTACCTGCCAAATAATACGAAACGCCCTTTCTATATATATGGTCGTTATCGGCAAGCTCTATAATTTGCTTCTCAGAAATGTTAAAGCGAGGCATGAAAAGACTCCTTTAGCGGCATAATTCTAAAAGTAATATGAGAGTATCAGGAAATCTATTAAGAATATCATAAGTGATGCTCGTTAGTCTATTTTCACCCCCTGAGGATCTCTACATTTTCTTGAATGTACCTAAGGTATCATCTATTATAGTGCTCGGTGTTAATGGGTAACATAATACGTTTAAGGAAAGTTCCTTTTCAATAATTCGCTGTGGATAATAGCTGGAAAAAATCAGTAGACATAGACTGAAAAGAGTAGTAAAATTCACTATGTTCTTCATCGAAGGAAGAGGAAACCTGAGCATTGGACATTAATATGGAGAAAGAAGGCGTCTATTTCCGATGGCAAACAATAATAGGCTATTATCGCTAAAACTCCGTACTTTAATTTTTGGTCATCCTTTGGCGACACAAAACGCCGAGGAGTCAAAAGTAGGAGTTTTGGGAGGGATTCCAGTTTTCGGTTCGGACATAATTTCTTCTGAGGGATATGCGCCGGATGAGATCTTGTATGTGCTTCTACTGGCTGGATCATTAGGCTATGCGTATGTTTTGAAAATTTCGGCTGCCATCGTACTGCTGGTGATTAGTATTTTCCTAGTTTACCGTAAAGCAATTCAAAAATACCCTGAAGGTGGTGGATCATACACCATCGCCAAAGCGTATCTAGGCGAAAACTATGGCCTTATAGCAGGGGCAAGTTTGACGCTTGATTATATATTGACAGTTGCCGTCAGTGTTAGCTCTGCTATTGAGAATTTGACCGGGATTATCCCATGGTTAGCCCCTACTGAACACAAAGTTTTAGCGGATTGTTTGGTCATCCTGTTTATGGCATGGGTTAATTTGCGAGGCTTAAAAGAGTCCGCCCGATTATTTTCAATTCCGGTCTACCTTTATGTTTCTACCTTAGCGCTCTTAATCGGAACTGGCGTGGTAGAGATTCTGGCGCATGGCCTAACCCCTGAAGCTGTAGCTACAGGGCAGCACATTGCAGTCTCCTCCAGTGGGATGACGTTTTTCATCCTAGCGCGGGCGTTCGCAGGCGGTACAACAGCCTTGACTGGGTTTGAAGCGGTAAGCAATGGGGTTACGGCTTTCAAAAAACCCGCTCAGAAGGGTGCAATTCACACCTTGTTAATTTTAGGGATTATTGTTTCGCTGGGGTTAATAGGGTTAACTTATTTAGCTGGCGCTTACCACCTCGTTCCCGCTGAAGGAAATACAGTTCTAAATCAGCTCGGCTTAATTATCTTTGGCAAAACGATTCCCTATTTTATTCTGATGGGGACGGCTGCGGCTATTCTGGTTATTGCCTCCAGTACTCCTTATGCTGGGTTGCCGATTTTATTGAGCCTAATGGCTCGGGACGGATATGCGCCGAGGTATTTTAAAAACTTAGGGGATCGTCTGGTTTATAGCGCCGGGATTTGGACGTTGTTCATTGTTTCGAGTGTACTCATTATTGTCTTTCATGGAGATACTCATGCGATGTTGCCGCTCTATGCCATTGGCGTGTTTATTTCATTTTCCTTAACTGGCTTGGGTCTTGCCAAACATACTTTGCACGAAAGAGGAGAAAAGTGGCTGTCTGATTTTGTGATATTTTGCTTTGGAGGAGTCGTTTCATTTCTGGTTTTACTCATCTTTATTATAACAAAGTTTACCGAAGGGGCTTGGATTATTCTGATAATTATGCCTTTGCTGGTGATAATGTTCCGCGGCATACGTAGTATTTATGCGGGTGAAATTCGGGATTTAGAGGTCACTCCTCAAGCCATAGATGATTTTCATAAGCATGTGACAAAAATAAAACGACGGAGGGCACACGTCGAACTGGCGGATTATAAGAATAAAATAATTGTACCGGTCTATGATCTGAACTTAATCGTTTTGGAAACCCTTACCTATGCCTATGCTTTAACCCCTCAAGTGACTGCAGTTCATGTTGCTTCGGATCCTAATCGAACTGCAAAGTTGCTCAAGCACTGGGCATTACACCACATTGAAATTCCTTTGGAAATTGTAGAGTCCCCATATCGGGCCACAGTGCAAGATTTATTGAAATACATAGATAAAGTGGAGAAGAAAGGGAATTTCGACACAATAACGGTAGCGATTGCAGAATATGTTCCAGAGAAGATCTGGCAAAACGTTCTGCACAATCAGACCGGGCAATTGATGAAGTTGATGTTACTTTTCCGCAAACGTATTTTGGTTACGAGTGTTCCTTATCATCCCGTTCCGAAAGAAATACCTTCGGATAAAATAGAAATTAAATCCAAATCGTAAAAACATACCCTAAAGAAACACAAAGCCGGTTTAAACCGGCTTTTTTGATGTATAAGAAAGTATAAGTTTTCAGGGTATCCCTATACTTGCGAAACTACGCTTGTCGAAGCCTGAAAGATAAATATAATTAGTAGGGGCACGATGCATCGTGCCCCTACGTATATGATCCTAAAATCCCGCATTTTTTTATACCTACAAGGAAAAACGCTGTAAATACGCCTTGGGGAATTATGAACGGGGAACCACAGATTACACAGATTACACAGATTA
>OMOF01000359.1 GCA_900290375.1 Candidatus Desulfosporosinus infrequens | reverse complement strand
CCAGTGGGTCCGCGTTCCACGTTCCAACATCTTTGCCAAGGATGTGTCTCAAGAGCTTTCTCTCTTATCAAAGATTAAAGAATCGAGATAAAAGTCCCGATTTATGGGGTAGAATTCCCGAAATACAATTTAAAGACGGAAGCGCCAGATCGTACTTTACGAACGGAAGTTGATGAATGTCTAAAAGACTGGGCTTGATCTGCTGCTCAATGGTTTTGTAATTCGTTGGCGTAAATATAACAACGTCGAGACCAATAAGATTAAAATAGGCAAGTGAAATAGCATCGTTTTCTGTAAACGTTTCTTTTTTATTGTCGTAGATTATCACTTTGGGAATTTCTTGCGGATAATCAAATACTTCAATCAGCTTAATCAGGGAGTCGTCCATAGTTAGAATGGTCATTATTATTTTAAGCTTGAATTTCTCATCGACCGTCGCCATGAACATTCCAGAGGAAAGGAGTTCATTAATCTTAACGATAAGGAAATGCTGTAAGTGCTCTTTAAGATAGCCGAATTTGTAGTGCAGACTTTTCATTACTTTGAGTTCATCGAGGAGACCCTGTTTGTTCAGGAGATAGTCAGTCTGATAAAGTTCCTGCTTAGTATAACTTATTTTAGTAAAAGGAACATCTTCAATCAGCTTAGTATTAGGGGCAAATGAAAACGCTTTGAGAGTTTGCCAATAAGCATTAAGGTCTTCGCTAACTCCGTTAATCTTGGCAAATAAGTTGGGGACATAAACCTTTTTGTTTTGAACTTTAAACTCTGGACGAAGTTTCGCTTGTTCCCGCCAAAGTATTTTAAGCTCATCATAGGTGGTTTTAAGAGTAATAGGTTGAGTAATATAGCTTTCAAACTGCCAAGGTTTATAAAGACCTACCTCTTCGCTATAGATCACTTCTTCAATTTCCTTAGACGCATTATAGGCTATTGTGCTTTTGCGAATCACCTGTTCTGCCTCTGGAAAGGAAGCTATGGGTAAGTTATGCTTATTTCGAATAAGGTGGGTTAATAAGTTGTCCTTGTCAAAGTGTTGGAATGCTTTGTCTCCCTCTTCATCTGGATTAACATAAAGCACATCACAGCCTAGCTTATGGAAAGCGTTAAGTAAATAGATTTCATGAGGTTTGATCGTGCCATAGAAAAGAATTTTGGGATTACGCTCATAATTGAACCCTTCCCCAAGAGACATCTTCGTACCATTACTTATTGCAAATAGCTTGGGCAGATATCTATTTAACCAGATAACAAGCTTTAGCGAAAAATTCAGGACTATGGATGTATTTATATTACTACTTTTCTCTACGAAGAGATTAACGATTTCGATAAACGATTTTCTCACAGTATTGTCCAAAAGCTCATCTTTCGTTTGGAGAAGTGTATTGGCCTGAAGAATTTGTTCTATAATTTCCAATCGATCTTTGTACGGATAAACAATAAGCCTCTGAGGAATCAAAGCACTCTCCACTGCACTAGGAGCCGGGATGCCCTCACTAAACTTAAGATAAAAACCCGATGTTTGCAACGCTTTGTCAAGATTATAAAGACTGTTGTAATATTCCGCCTCCCAGTTATCCGAGGAACTGGGAACTCCAATATAACGCACAAAGAAGGTAGATATTATAGGATAGGGCTTACCAACGAAACCGCCTCGTT
Source organism: Candidatus Desulfosporosinus infrequens (assembly GCA_900290375.1). Classification (GTDB taxonomy): domain Bacteria; phylum Bacillota; class Desulfitobacteriia; order Desulfitobacteriales; family Desulfitobacteriaceae; genus Desulfosporosinus; species Desulfosporosinus infrequens. The sequence goes on along the minus strand of OMOF01000359.1, from coordinate 595 downwards.
GGTTTAAGAGAATGAGAATTTCTTCTAATATAGTTTCAGTTCTCTTAAGTTTCACCACAATAATATGATCGTTGAGCAAGATAGCATTTTGGTTTAACGACAGGTGATTTCCGATTTGTTGCTTTGAAATTGAGAGCTGTTCTAAATTACTCAGTGGGTACTCAATTCTAATCTGTGAGTGTTTTGTTCTGGTCTGCGGTTTTTCTTCGGAATCTTGCGTAGGAAAAGCGCCGATAGGTCGTTCTTTTCCTTTTTTAATTAACACGGAAAATTCATTTTGTTTGTCTACCTGATCGAACTTGTCATCAAACGATGTATTAAGAACAAGAGCATCGCACCCCATCAGGGTCATAAGGATCAGAAAATAAATCTCATGTATTTTAGGACTTCCCCAATAAATTATTTTGGAATTATATCTAGATTTCTTCCCGATTAGACTACCATACTCTTCGAACCACAACAAAATTTTAGTTACGAAGTTGACAACAATACTTAAATTAACCGGTCGCTCATTGGTTATATACAGATTAAGTATTTTTCCGAAAGTATTCTTGATTGTCCGGTCGACTTGGATTTCTGAAGTTGGCGAAAAGTA
>OMOF01000930.1 GCA_900290375.1 Candidatus Desulfosporosinus infrequens | reverse complement strand
CTGCAGCCTCGTGTTCTTGCTTCAACAGCCCTTTCTAATAGTATTAATACAGCCGGACCAGTCCCTTTTTATGCAATGCACATTCCTAGATCAGATAAGTTTAGTATTAGAGAACAGTGGCTGAGTGGGTTATCCTTTGTTAAAGAAGATATAGGTAGTTCAATAGTAGTCAATGGTACGAAAAGTGCATCAGTCAATAGGCTTAACAATTCTAGCCCCCAGACCCAGAACAAGCTAAACTCTACAAAACCCTTAACGCCCAAGTCAGTAAATTCAGTTGCAAAAGAAACAGATTTGATGCAATTATATCTTAACATAGATGATCATCCTGAACAGGTATATAACCAACACTGGAGGATAACTGGTTTTGTTTATAAAGACCCCAAATTAGCAAAGAATCAATTCGTTATCTCTCGTTTTGTGATTACATGTTGTATCGTTGATGCCACTCCCATTGGAATTATTGTCGAAAGCCCTGATGCTCTTGAACTCAAAGCAGATACCTGGGTTGAAGTTGAGGGGGTGTTGCAAAAACGTATAATTGGTGGAGCAGCTAACATCGAATCGGTACATAATTTTCACGAAACGGAGGATGGAGTCCCCTATTTGGTCGTTAGCGGCTGCAAAATAGTAGCAACTCCCAAAGACCCTTATTTAGCTCCTCCGATGCAATGATCACCAAGGATAAAGCGGGTTTAGCGTCTAACATTAGAAGTATAATTCAAAAAAATGAGGAGGGATACACAGATGTATAGCTCATATAGGCACATGGGATGGAGAACGAAAAATATAGCAGTAGGCCTTATAACTTTTTTGATATTATCTATTGTTATAAAAATAGTATACGGGAATTTCCTCGGGCCATCAGTAGCTTATACTACATTAGCTAATATCGATATTTTAGCGACGCAGTCGCAAAATGTGCAACCCAAAAAGGATATAAAAGCAATTCAAACTTCACTTGAAGATGTATTAAAACAATACCAAGTAGTCATTAATTCCAGTAATAAAACGAATCAGACCACGTTAGTTTCTGAGGTGGATAAGCTGTATTTAATAGCTGCGAGCGATAATACAAATGTGAAGTCTTTTGAGGAATCATCAAACAATACCCAGATCATCGATGACCTAACTCAAGGTTCAGACTGTCTTGCTGCATCACTATTTGAGATGAAAGATAGTTTGGATTACACTGGGGATTTTAGTGCGTCACAGTTAAA
>OMOF01000622.1 GCA_900290375.1 Candidatus Desulfosporosinus infrequens | reverse complement strand
TACAACGTCACACGATAACGTGAATATCTGCGCAAACTGGAGAAGATAACCCATGTTCCAACGGCAGAAGCAATGAGCAGCCATCCCATGTTCCTAGGGATCAGAGGCCAAACACTCGGCAATATTAGCCTGTAAAAAGGAGGACCTGCTAGGGTTAGGCCAAGGAAGAGAACAAGAATTCCCATCCATACTGAAACCTCACCTCGCATATCCCCCTGAATGTCTTCCTCTTCGTGGAATTTGTAGTCTAACACTTCAAAACTTTTGCTGCCATCGGTTCCAACCTCTTTTACTGTGGCGACAAGATCAGCAAAAAAGCGAAAACTTGGCATGTTAATCTCTAAGGCCATATCGGCAACGGCTTCCGTGATCGAGACATTCCCTCCAATCTTTTTTAAGTAGTTTTGGGCTATGGAATACATGGGTTCCTCTCGCATGAGGAGTGCGGCTTGCCAGAGAGCTTCATTGATTGTGCGTCCGTTGGCCAAACCGTCTGAAGTGGTTCCCACGAAAATCGACACTTGCCGCCCTAGTCCATCCAATTTGCCTGAAGCCCGTCGTTCGTACCACAATCCCGGGAGTTGAAACCCTACACTGAACATGACGGCAGCGGCGAGGTAATTTTGAGCAATGAATAGCCACACTACGGCAACAAGAAAGCCCCACACAAACGATAAAACTCTGTATCGCGTGTAGGGCACACCTAATATTTTTAAACTTTGAAGGGTTACGCTGTTCCCCTGAACAGCTTTTCGTTCACGCCTTCGGGCTTTCTTGATGGCCTTAAGGACTTCATCGGCAGGGTCTGTATGATTCGGATGCTTGAAGTTGTACCACAAATACACGGCCAAGGCTAGAGATAGGGCACTAACCGACGATAGCACTTATTTCACCTCCCTTACTCGGGACCTCAGCCCCGTTAATCGTCCATTCGCGCCGTTTGTCAGGCTCAATGTCATTGACCCATTCAAACGTGTCCGTCAGCGGGTCCCACAGAAAAATGTCCTTGAACTTCGGTACGTTCGGCTTATCTAACGAGTTCACTTCGACAATCCGCGATATACGACGACGGCCATCACGGGTTCTGGCGATAAAGACCATAATATGCACTTGCTCGTGAATAAACCGTTCAAGAAACTGCTCGCTCATGTTGTAGCCTGCTTGACGCATCCTCATGACCAAGAGAAATACAGCTTTTTCCGGACTCCCTGCGTGCATGGTAGTCATGGCTCCATCGTGACCTGCCGCCGAGGTTAGGAGGAACACTGCGGCTTCAACGCCCCGTATTTCGGAAACACAAACTCGATCAGGTCGTTTCCGCATGCACTCTTCAAAAAGAGCGACCATATCAATCTTGTTTTGACCTTGTGTAACCGTCTGCATACTCAAGAAGCGTTTTAAACTTGCGTTAGTTTCACGAACGTCCTCAATCATGATCACTCGTTCCTCGGGATCGAACCCACCGTCTTCCATTAAAGTTCTGACCCAAGTTGTTTTCCCTGTGCCCGTTCCTCCTAAAAACAGCATGGTCGCCTTCCCCCGTGCGGCAGCAAGCAGAAACTTTAACATAGCCTCAGTTGCACTGCCTGTCGCAATTTGATCGTTTGCTGAATACTTTTTCGTTTGCTTCACGCTTTTGCGGATATTGACCGTGATATGCTCGGTTATAGGAGGGCAGGTTGCTTCAACCCGTTCACCATTGGCAAGTTCCACATTGACCCTAGGATTACCATAGTTCAACGACCGTTCAGCCTTTGCCATCCTCATGAGATTGTCTGTCCATTGTTGCAGTTCCTCGTCATGGTCAAACACTTCATCCTGTTCAAAGGGAACGTCCTCTCCCAGTCGATATAAGACCCCTCCTAACTCCACGTCAATTTTGTTGGGTGCGTCAATGATAATTTCTGTGATTTGGTTGTTTTTGATGTGTTTGTCGAGAATGCCAAACCCAAAGAGCTCCGCTTCAATACGCTCGTAGGCTTCTGTTTTTTCCTTGCTGGTCAAGGACTTTCGTTCAATGACCCTGCGGGCTTGCTGCAAGACTTCTTCCTTGTGGTTATCTTTGTCTACCAGAAAGC
>OMOF01000368.1 GCA_900290375.1 Candidatus Desulfosporosinus infrequens | reverse complement strand
GGGCACATTGTGTTGAACCAGCCCGTTAATCAGTTTATCGGCAATGTTTAACCGATCGTCCATAGTTTTAGGCATTCCTTCATCACTCATACAAAGCGCCACAACGTTTAAATCTGTGCCTGCAACGACAGGAATCAGCGCATTATAGCGAGCTTTTTCGAGAGATATGGAATTAATCATCGCAATGCCTTTATGCACAGACAAGGCAGCCTCAATTGCCTTTGGGTCGGGACTGTCAATACAACAAGGTGCGCCAACAGCCTCTTGAACCATTTTGACCAGCCACTGTAGGTACTCCGCCTCCTTGCCGACAAAGATACCGGCGTTAACATCAATATAGTTTGCTCCGGCTTCTAGCTCATCCTTAGCCACTTTTTTGATATAGTCCGCATCTTGTGCTTTAATGGCTTCCCCGATGGCTTTACGGCTAGCATTAATTAATTCTCCAACAATTAGCATGTCTTTTCCTCCCCTGATTAATTCAGACTTATTTGTGAACCTAGGAAGCCTAGAACGCCAATCATGGTGTAGATAGATTGCTGTTTTACCATAAGCTTATTTCGCCGCGGTTTCAACCTTCATGTCATATTTTGCAGGATCAAATTTTTCCTTAGTCACGCTTTTAAGCATAGTTTGCGTAAATTCAGCTTCGTTATCTGGTACAGATTTTAATTGCTTTGCAAATATGTCCAGGTATTTTAGTTCCTTCGCATCAAGCAGCACTAAACCATCTTTGGCAGCAACTTGCAATTCCTTAATTGTAGCAGATGCGGCTATTTTTGTGCGTTCAAAGTGAGTTTTTCCCTTAACAATTTCTTGGCTCAATTTCAGGACGACTCTAGGGTCTAGGACATAGGCTTGTGGATCATACATTCTATCAGATTCCGCTAGAATATCTCTCATTTCAAGCGCTGATCCCCGAGCAGTTGCTACATTCATGATTCGGCAATCATAGATAAGTTCTTCGGTGAATACTGTAGGAGCCATTCCCCCTAACAATCTAACATTTTCCACGGATTCATTACTCCAACAATCGGCCAAACAGGCGGCAATGTTACCCACTGAACTGGAATGAGCACAGACGGCTGTTCTTCCTTCCATGGAGATAGGTATTCCTGTAATAGCTTTGAGATAAACATTTTCGTACGCGCAGTCTTTACTTGGTCCGACAGCACCACGTTCTACAGAGACCATCGTTCTGACGGCACACATAACCCTATCGATCGCTGCAAAAACTTTTGGAATAAATTTTCTATTTGCCATAACCATCGATGTATTAGCAAAGCCGCAGGCAGTGTCTCCCGAGGGCAAACATTTCGTTTCTTTGGAAATTTTCACAATCTCATCCCATAACGTCACCATATCACGGCAACCTACAACACCTAAAGAGAATAACGTTTTAGGCAGATCGCAATTCATTACAGCCTCATCATGGAGATGTTTTCCTCCGATCGACTCAATTCCTAAAAAGTCTGCTCCTGCTTCAGCGCAACCTCTAAATGTCTTCATTAAATTATCCCAATGTTCGCCATGGTACATATGGGTGAGGGTTTTCCCTTCCCGGATATCGACAGGGGTCAATCTTAGGAGACTTTTTAGACCGAATTTAGTGGAGTATTCATCCATAACTTTTCTGACGACTTTGGTGACATCAATACCCCACTGAGGATTAAAGGTACATGGCGGTAATAGTTCAATTTCTATAATGAGACCTGGGGAGTGAAGCTCGTGTGCTTTAGAACATATACCATGAATCATTTCTTCATATTGGGACAATACTTTCGGCATGGTTTCTGCATTGATTAACATGGTTGGTAGAGTAAGATTCACTTCCGGATAAACGGTTCCTCCACCAATCACCATTCCGTTGCTGCACTTTACGGGTTTTTTGGCAAATCCATAAACGAACTCCTCTAAATTACTGTAAGCAAGGTCTGTATACTTTAGATCAGTCATAAAATACCCTCCCTAAATTTATTTATTAGCGAGCTACCAGTTTTGAATTCCGCAATAATCTTCCGACTAAATCTACAGCTTCCGCTGCATCTTTGGCATAGCCATCTGCGCCAATTTGATCCGCGAATTCTTGGGATATCGGCGCCCCACCAATAATGACTTTGACATCGTTACGCATACCCTTTGCAATAAATTCATCAATTGTGGTTTTCATAGCCAACATAGTTGTCGTAAGTAAGGCTGAAAGGCCTAATATTTTCCCATCATTTTCTTCGATTGCTGTCATATATTCTTCTGGAGAAACATCGACCCCTAAGTCGATGACCTTATATCCAGAGCATTCTAGCATCATACCAACCAAGTTTTTTCCAATATCATGCAAGTCGCCTTTAACGGTTCCTATCACAACTGTACCCTTATTAGTCAGCTTCCCACCAGCAAGCAATGGTTTAACAAGCTCAACGCCAGCATTCATCGCCCGCGCAGACATTAACACTTCAGGAACATACATATCGTTTACTTTGAAACGCTGACCAACGACATTCATTCCGCCAATAAGACCTTCGTTAATGATTGCCAGTGGATCAACCTTTACCGCTATCGCTTTTTTCGTCAATACCTGAACCTGTTCCTCATCGCCCTCGATGACAGCATTGCTTAACTCTGAAAAATCATACATAAATTTAACCTCCTCATATTATATTTGACAATAGATTGCAGATTAGAAATTCAGATGACGTTTACGCTCCTCTCCTGACAAATTTATAATATTTAAGTTTCCATGCTTGATAATATATTTTTACCGCATGATTATCATAGCACATTAATTTAATTATTTAAAATTAATCGATTGATTAAATCTACCACAAACTATGTTTTTAATCAAATAACATAGTTTATGCAGTTAAATAACATAGTTTTTGCATTTAAATAACATTTAACTTTCATTAAAATGACACTTTATAATATTGTATAAGATATCGTGTTGTTTAGTTATTAATAAGATAACCTCACAAAGATATATTTTTCGATTGTTATAACTCTTTAAGAAGTCAATCAACTTTGCACTACTAGAAGTTGTTAGCGTCGAGGTTTGCCTGTTTTCTAATATTCGCGAAGGTCTGAACGGTGATTTCTCTCAAGAATGCAAAAAAGCCTTGAGGCTGTACAAAGATATGTACCTCAAGGCTTTTATCATTTATTTTCTCAAAATTCGAGGGTTTAGATGGTGGAGTATGGCGATGTTCCTCTCGTGGCACTGATGCTGACAGTTTCCACGGGTCCCACCAAGCCGTCCTCCATTGGTTGCGCCCGGAAAGCTGAGTGCTTCCGAGTGCAACCATAACGTTAAAGGGATTAATTTAGAGTAACGTTCTGAGCCACACCAACTTGCGTACCCGCAGCATTGAAGAACTCAACTTGTACAACGCTACCTGAAGTTTGTGCTGGGAAAACTGTCGTAGCGCTGTTAAGAGGGGCCAAAGTCGAAACAGATGTACCATTCAAATACACTTGAAACTGGGTCGCGCCAGCATAACTTACAGGATTTGTGAGGTTAATCGTTACCAGCGAACCATAATTTGCAGTCACTGCGGTTCCAGTAATCACATCAGTTGTCGGAGCCACTACTACGTTAATCACTGCAGTACCCTTCACACTTGATGCGGTATTTATTGCAGTTACAGTTACAGTTCCGGTTCCTGTTCCTGTTAACAACCCAGTGGAACTTATCGTTGCTGTTCCCGTTCCTGGAACTACCGACCAAATTACGGCCGGGCTGGTTGCATTGGCAGGTAAGACAGCATCACTCATTTGAAGGGTTGTACCATTAATTACTGTGGTTGCATTTGCTGCTCCTGCCACTGTAATTCCTGTTACGGCTACATTCGTTTCTTCAGACTGAAGAGTAACGTTCTGGGTTGTGCCCACTTGCGTACCCGTAGCATCGAAGAACTCTACCTGGACAACACTACCTGAAGCTTGCGCCGGGTAGACCGTTGTTGCAGTGTTAAGAGGAACTAAAGATGAGACAGGTGCACCATTTACATAGACTTGAAACTGAGTCGCACCAACATAATTTACAGGAGATGTGAGGTTAATTGTTACCAACGAACCATAATTTGCAGCCACTGAGGTTCCAGTAATCACATCAGTTGTCGTAACTGCTGATACCGTCACTATACTAGTAGCTACCATTGCACCATCTTGTGTAGTAGCCGTTATGGTGGCTGTTCCTGCACCTACCGGAGTCACTACCCCATTAACAACAGTAGCTACAGCGGCATCACTTGTGGCCCAAGTAACAACTTGGTTTGTTGCATTGGAAGGAGCTACTGTGGCAACTAAGGTGCCATTTGCTTCGCCAGCTATAAGCGACAATGTCGGTTGATCGAGAGTTAAACTTGTGACAAATACCGGTACATTGCTAGAATGACCACCATAAGTTATCGTGCCCTCCGAGACAGTCACTATACTAGTAGCGATCATTGCAACATCTTGTGTAGTAGCCGTTATGGTGGCCGTTCCTGCACCTACCGGAGTCACTACCCCATTAACAACAGTAGCTACAGCGGCATTACTTGTGGCCCAAGTAACAACTTGGTTTGTTGCAGTGGAAGGAGCTACTGTGGCGACTAGTGTGCCATTTGCTCCTCCAGTTGTCAGCGCCAGTGTAGGTTGATTGAGTGTTAACCCTGTGACCGCGACTGTTGTACCTGTTGATACAGTCACTATACTAGTAGCCGCCATAGCACCATCTTGTGTAGTAGCTGTTATGGTGGCTGTTCCTGCACCTACCGGAGTCACTACTCCATTAACAACTGTGGCTACAGCGGCATTACTTGTAGCCCAAGTAACAACCTGGTTTGTTGCAGTAGAAGGAGCTACTGTGGCAACTAGTGTGCCATTCGCTCCTCCAGTCATAAGCGCCAAAGTCGGTTGATTGAGAGTTAATCCTGTGACAGCCACTGTTGTTGTATTACTAGAATTACCCCCAGAGGTTGGCCCAGAAACTTGTGCAACATCTGCGTCGGTTACCACGGCGTTGCCGCCCAGAGCAGTCACAACAGCCGTTGAATCCAACTTGCTATTAATACTAGCAGATGAAATTTCACCGTCTCCATCAGTATCCGTCAGAACAATGGGGGCACTGGTCTCAGCTGCTAGGGATGAGGCAACAAGAGAGTCAACCAAGTGGGCGTCTGTGCCGTTAGCGACATAGACGTGATCATATTTATACGTTAAGGCATCGAGTACAGCCCGATTCGTAGCAAAACGGTCGGTGCCAAAGAGACGAGTAGCGCCAGCGATGTCCGCTACGAGGGTCGGTCCGCCGATAATATAGACATTGGAACCCTTGTAGGCAGCTTCAGAATCAGGAAGGCTTCCATCAGGGTTCGCCACCAAGATTGAGTAGTTGTTGGCTGCAGCATAGGAAGCGACGGACAAGGCATCCGCCAAGGCACCGTAACCTACGACGAAGGAGCCCGCCGGAGCAGTTAGTTTAGCAGAGATAGCTGCTGCTGTGGCAATACGATCGGCACCTTTGAGCACAGTAGCGGTGACACCGCTCATGGCGTTGACTTGGTCTACGACCGTTTGGTTGATCGCGCCCACCACATAGACATTCTTGACACCGAGTTTGACCAATTCCGCTTGGGTGGCAGCCGTCAAGGTGTTATTGTCTGTCAAGAGGATCGGGGCAGCTTTACCAGCTAAAGGTGCTGCCGCTAAGGCATCCACTAAGTTTGCATCGGCGGATGGAGCTAAGATAGCCGTGCCAGCAGTTGTCCAACCAGCATCTGCGACGGCAACAGCGGTTCCAACTCTGTCTGAACCGAAAAGTCGTGCCGTGGTTACCCCTGTATCTGCGAAGGCATTAAAGGGAGTCATTGCCATAGCCATACATGCAAGAGCTAACGTAGCCAAAGTTTTTTTAGTAGTAGTCTTTTTCATGTGATAGAATTCCCCTCTCTTTTATACCTCTGTAATAGATGATAGTATAAACTTGTTGTCTTTACATGACCTTTGTATGGAGAATCTGTGAAGGCTTATTCGATTACAGTGCTAAAATAATTTCGAGCGATGAATAAATCCTTTTTATGGAGGAGATATAAAAAGATCTATTTTCAATCAATCTAACATATAGCCATGTTCCTCATTAATCTAACAAGGAACATGGCTATATATTAGACAACCCTATTCTGTCACATACAAAGAATCCCTGGAACACCTGATATAACTGGCTTCCAGGGATTTTTAGTATTCAAGTGTAATCTAACCACCTCGACATACAACATATCGTCTCATACCAACCAACATGACACATAACGGAAGGAGGTGAAATCATGGAATATGTCCAAACAATACGCGACACATTAACTCTTGAAACTATGAAAAAACTCTTAAGGGCCAACAATCTAAAACTCCTTTATAATAACTGATAAAATAATCCGTGCCTTGTACAGTACCAAATTAGCATTCCATGACCTCTTTTGGGTATCCTAAGCTGCATATCCCATTCGGGATATTGCTTGATAATCTGTACACGGTCACCAGTTGCAAATGCGACAAAGGATATATAGTGTTCTTTGTTCATCGGATGAGCCACTGTGATATACCAGTCGTCTTCAATTACTTCAATAGAAAGCATCTCATTTTTTTCGGCTTTCTGCATTTGCTGCTGATCAATTTTTCTGCCACAGCATGATACTTCGGCTTCACCTGTGCAAAGTGAAATGTTCTGACACATAGGGCAAACATAATATTTTGTCTTTTTCATATTTCCTCCCACAAAGTCATTGGGTGCTAAATCACCGCTTAATAGTTTACCTATATCAACTTCAAGTAGGTCGGACAGTTCCGAGAGCAGAGAAACATCGGGACAGCCTAAACCCCGTTCCCATTTAGAAACGGTTTTATCGCTGATATTCATTTTATCCGCCAGCTGTTTTTGCGTCATTTCTCTTTCTGTACGCAATTCACGAATGATCTTGCCAACATTTATAGTTTGCATTGTCGCTACCTCCCTGTATAAATAGTAATGAATAAACTGGAATTTTTCAATCAACGCTCCGTAGAGTTAAGTTCCAACTTATCGTTAAGGGTCGAACATTTACCGGTATTTCCCTTTTAATCTTTATAGGTGACCCCATATGCAAGTCGCCGAAAGCTTAATGAAATCATTGTTTACTTTTGGCGATGGCTTTGATAAAAGCGATCCGCAAGAAATTAGTAAATCTAACGAGGAATTGGTTCAGTTTAGTTGCTACACTACACTAACCCAAAATTATATTACCTAAATACAAGATGGATGTCATAATACTGGCTATTTTTATGTTATAATCCTAAATTAGAGGAAAAGATTACTTGTTAAGAACGCGGAGCACTGCCGTACTCATTTGGAAGAAATCTCATTCGGCTGGAAAGATAATAAATAGAAGAACGTTAAATCTTTATTCTTTTGTGTTCCTAAAGTGAAGAAGAGAGGGGATTTCTATTATATGAATAAGAATACCGCTAAAAAAACTTTGGTTACTTTCACACTTGCTTGTGTGGCTATGACTATGACTCCGTTTAATGTCCTTGCAAACACGGGGGTAACAACTGCACGAATCTTTGGTGCGGACAGATTAGGAACCGCCGTTGCTGTTGCCGATACTGGATGGACGGGAGCTAACACTGTCATTTTGGTTCCAGCCGCCGATGCTATCTTGGTTTCCGCATTAGAGGCAGCACCATTGGCTGGTAAAGCATGGCCTATTCTATTGACAGACAACGACACACTGACTGCGTCCACCCAAGCTGAATTGGTCAAGCTGGGTGTTAAGAATGTATATGTAGTTGGATCTATAAGCCAGACGGTTGTTGATCAAGTGAACGCAATGAGTGGTGTTACCGTTACCGTGCTCAAAGGTGCCGATCGTACTGATACAGCCGCTATTATCGCGTCTAAACTTACCAATCTTGCAGGCTCATTCGTCGTTGGTTACGATGCCTTGCCTGATGCCTTATCCGTAGCATCCTATGCTGCAGCCAACGCCTACTCAATTTTAGTGGCCAACCCTGATGGAACCCTACCAGCATCGGAAGCTGCTTACAAAGGTACCAATACATACATCATCGGTGGACCTACTCTCGTGGCAGACATCCCTGGCGCTACTCGCATATTTGGCATAGATCGTTTCGCTACGAATAAGGCAGTACTCAAAGCTTTAACTTATAAGTATGATCATGTCTACGTTGCCAACGGCACAGACACTCACTTGGTTGACACTCTCGTTGCATCACCTCTTGCAGCAAAGACCAGTGCGCCCATTGTTCTGACGGATTCTGATGGAGATGGTGCAAATGCATCTATCAATATTAATATTAATAGCAAGATGGATTTAACGGCAGTCATAACTGCTCTGGGCGGTAACACCGTGGTTACCGATTCAAATGTTGCACAAGTTTCTAGCGAGCTGACTACTGATGCTAATTCTGACAGAACAATAGCTGTCACAGGCTTAACTCTTAATCAGCCCACATTGGCACTCATAACTGGCGGAGCCAATGGAATACTAACCGCTACTGTAGCACCTAATAATGCTACAGATCAATTGGTTACATGGTCTAGTAGTAATACGTCCGTAGCTACCGTAGTAGGTGGAATTGTAACTCCGTTAACTTCAGGAACAACAACCATTACTGCTACGACACATGATGGTGGTATAAAAGCTACTAGCGTAGTGACTGTATCAGCTGGTACAACAGTAGCTGTCACAGGTTTAACTCTTAATCAGCCCACATTGGCGCTTACAACTGGTGGAGCGAATGGCACACTAGTTGCAACAGTAATTCCTTCCAATGCAACAAACAAAGTTGTTACTTGGGCTACAAGTAATGCAGCTGTAGCTACTGTTGTTAGTGGAGAAGTGACTCCGGTAGGTACTGGAACAGCCACCATTACGGCTACTACACAAGATGGTGGTATAAAAGCTACTAGCGTAGTGACTGTATCATCAGGTACGACAACTCATGGCGGCCATGGTGGTAATTCAATCGTAGCAGTCACAGGTTTAACTCTTGATCAACCTACACTGGCGCTTACGACTGGCGGAGCGAATGGCACACTAGTTGCAACAGTTGCTCCTTCCAATGCAACAAACAAAGTTGTTACTTGGACTACCAGTAATGCATCTGTCGCTACTGTTGTTAATGGGGTAGTGACGCCTGTTAGTGCAGGAACAGCGACTATTACGGCTACTACACAAAATGGTGGGATGACAGCTACTAGCGTAGTGACTGTGTCAGCGGTAACGACACAGCTGTGATTACACACCCCTAAGTTACTTAAAAGCCAACTCCGCCAAGTGCGACGGCTAGTTAACCTGCAACGACTCTGTCTGGTTACCCCGCAACATAGTGCCAAAGGCACTCTCCTTCGAGAGTGCCTTTAATTTTACCACCAGCGTTCTATCAATCTATAGCTAAGGACACTTAATAATACTCTGAGTGTAGGTGATAAGTGTAGCTGCTACACCTGTCCCTGTTACATCATTTGCTGTGCTTATAACGTCGAACTTTCTATTATATTTAGTAGCATAATCTTTTGCAGTAGATGGGTCATATCCTATGATCGTTGTTGCAGCTGGAATTATGTCAGCACTATTCTCTAGTGTTGTTGTAGCCGAGTTAATTGTAATCGTAGTTAATCCGAGGCAACCCGCAAAAGCCCCGTCGCCGATTTTTATAACGCCTTGCGGTATGCTAAGACTAGTTAAGCCCGAGCAACCATCAAAAGCCTCGTTGCCGATACTTGTGACACTTTGTGGTATGCTTATATTTGTTAAACCCGTACATTGAAAAAAAATATAGTCGCCGATACTTGTTACTCCTTGGGGTATGTTTATACTAGTCAAGCCTGCACAACCCACAAAAGCCTCGTCGCCGATACTTGTTATTCCCTGCGGAATGCTGATACTAGTTAAACTCGTGCAACTATCAAAAGCAAGGAGTCCTATACTTGTTACTCCTTGTGGAATGCTAATACTAGTTAAGCTACTGCAGCCGCTAAAAGCACCAATACCGATACTGGTCACTCCTTGCGGAATGCTAATACCAGTTAAGCCTGTGCATTGGAAAAAAGCATTGTCGCCGATACTTGTGACAGGGAATCCATCTAAGGCACCCGGCATTGTAACAACTCCTCCCGCCCCAGTGTACCCCGTAATTTGGGCTTCACCAGTTGTTACAGTGTAAGTATAATCCCCTTCCTGTTCAGCTTGTACTTGACTGCAACGACACAATAAACTAGTCATCAACATTATACCGACCAGGAATGTTCTCACTTTGCTAATTCTAAGTATTCTCATGATATATCTCCCTATTCATTCTTTCATACGGCATACGAGCTAAACCTTGATGTGCTTTCCACTTCATTCAATGACGGGGCTGTACTCGACTACATTAGGTATAGACACCCTTTATGTTCGTCATACATATATCATATTCCTTTTTTTATCTTCTGACCGAGATATACATTTTATATAGCCCACTAAATCTTTACATCTTGTGCATGAAATAATGCCAAACAGTCCATAACTCCCAAGTGAAAAAAGAAAAGAGCCCCAATGGGCCCATAGTGTTGGTTTGATTCTATTGTTAGAACCTTATTTCAACTTTTTTCTATCCTATCTATTTCATCCTGGACTTCTTTGAGTTGCTTGCGCAGTTTTCTTCGCAAAAACCATCCAGTTTCAACGACTGAGATCTCAAGTTCTAGTTCTAACACTTTAGCTTTAAGTTTGCTGACATCTGGTCCAAGCATATGGGATGAAGAATTCATATCGATTCCACTCCTTTGTTACCCATATCATATAAAATTCATAAGAAGTAGACAAGCAAATTTGTTGAGAAATCTAGAATATAATTTAGCCGTTCATCGGTTTTGCTGTCTATCGTCATCGATCTCACTCTGGCTTCTGAAGAACAGCATCTTATTGCCGGCGAGCTTCTCTTCAGTTACAGAGACGGCCTGTTCGATCTTGAGGGCTTCGCCGTTGAGTTTGAAGCGTAGGAGGTATGACGTTTCTTCTAATTGAAAAAGTCAGGATCAACAAGATATTTGTCAAGCTCAGCCATAAGAAGTTTAAGGTCGGACTCTTTAAGTTCAAGTAGGTCCAATACTTCGGGTTGTATGGGGTTAAAAAAGCTGTCTACTCCGCCAACTACTCCTACAAGACTTACCATTCCATTGGCAACGTGAATTACGCTAGCTAATTGCGTGTGATTTTGTGCCTTTAGGGGAGCGTGATGGTAGGAAATAGCCTCTACAAGATCCTCGGGCAGATTCCAAGCTTTTGCCAAAAACCCACCAACAGTCGCGTGGTTATATCCTATAACTATTTCTTCAAATTCAACATAAGGAACCTTGGACTGTGTCACTTTCTTCAACATATAATCCCCTATTTCCTGGAGATAAATAGTTATAATCAGTTTTCCGATATCATGAAGTAAGCCCGCGACAAAGGCTACATCCCCATAAGGAAGTTTCCGGTATCGACACAATTGTTTAGCAGCTATGGCGGTAAGCAAGGAATGTTTCCAGAGACCCTCTTGATCAATATCGTATCCCACAAGTTTAAGCTTAAGTAAAGGGGCAACCGCAGCAGACATTGCTATCCCTTGTATCACCTGCAAACCCAGCAAGACGATAGCCTCTTGAAGAGATGAAATTCGCCTTTCGTAGCCATAATATGCAGAATTAGCTTGTCGAAGCATACCAGCAGTTAGTGCCAGGTCTTGCCTTATTACGAGCTCAAGCTCTTTCGCGGAGGTTTCAGGATCTTTAGTTAAATCAATCACGCGCATAGCGGTCTCAGATAGAGCAGGGAGATCTCTTACATGTCTTAATACGTGCTCCAATTTAACAGGCAATTTAACGCCTCCTTCGCTTATTTAAAGATGCGGACCACAGTTAAATCTCTATTTGTTAATACTAAACTGTCTTGCGTTTCAGCGGAAAGCCCCTATCCTCTTCAATTTGGTACGAGTGATGTTTTAATCATCTCACATCTCTCTCGCGAAATTAGGGGAAGCCTGTCGCATGAAAATATAAAGGCCCTTCGCCTAGGTACATTTCTCTCAAGGAACGAGGCGTCAGCATGAACACATTCTGGCTCTGCACCTCTCTGATAACGTCTGCCTGAGTTCCTGAAAATCCTGCTGTCCTTGTAGAAGTGTATTTACCATTCTTATCTTTGATAGGTAGATGGGTATCGTCATCCATCTTCATAACCCAAGGTGAATGGGGCAATTTTCCTTTTAAACTTAAATTTGATGTGGGAGGGTAGGCATATTTCCAGGAAGTATCATCTTTGTCCTCCCTGAGGCGCATTGTGAGGGAGATAGGCCGATACAATAACGGAGATTAACTAATATTAGGTCCTATAACTAAAATCATGACAATAGCACCAGCATTCTATCAAAAGAACACTAGTGCTATTTTAAATTTCTAGTATTATCCGAGGAACCTACCTTCTAAGCAGTTTCATCAATTCTATTTTACCTCTGCACCGCCCCATTCAACCACACTAAATCCAGTTCTATTAAAAGTCGTCAATTGTTGTGCAGGGATATCGATCTTTTCAGTTATTGGTTTATAAATCATAAACACCCGAAGTATGGAATCCGGCTTAGGATCTATCGTTAAATTTACCCTCTGACTATACTCCTCGTTTGGAAAAGTAATCAAATTATATTTATTGTTCTGCATCTCAGGTAGCCAATAGGCTATGAAATCGGTGCATTCCTTAGGAGTAAGTCCCATTAAAGAAAGCTTATCTTGGAGAAAATCTTTTGTATCTTTACCAGCTACTACAGATCCCTTTGTCATATCCCAATTATTATTAGCCAATATTCCTTCCCAAATCAAATAAGGGTACTTATTATTGTCGTCTAAATTTAATAGTGTCCCATCTGGATGTGCAATTACTTCCCAACCGTTCTTATAATCCGGATACGTACGAGTAAATTTGCCATCGAAGTCAAGTTTCACAGATATTTGTTGTTCCTTAGTCGGATATAGATTGATCACTGGTTCTTTAGCCAGGATCTCATACGGGTAAATAGTTAAGCTAAAGGTATTGATCGCGGTTCCGGCTATCGGTTTTGAACTGTCAGTTACATTTACCGAGAAACTTGTAGTCCCGCTTGTTGTCGGTGTGCCACTAATAGTTCCGTTTGATCCTAACGTTAAACCTGCAGGTAGTGAACTGCCACTTGCCAATGCATAGCTGTATGGCGGTGTTCCTCCCGTGGCGCTAAAATTAGCAGTGTATACGTATCCTGCCATTGCATTTCCTAAAGTTACGCTTGGAAGGCTGAGAGTTGTTACTTCCGGCCCATCTCCTTTTGAAAAGTATTTAATATTCCCATTGGCATCCTTATAGGTCACCGCAGGCAGAGACGAAAGATCCGTTAGTATAATACCAGTACTGTTATTGATAACTTGTCCGGAGAATGTTATGACATAAATGGCATTGCTACTTACCACATCTTGTATAACTTCTGCAGTGTGGGCTGAGTTATTAACATATCCTAAATCCAAAGCCTGACCGTTACTGAAGATCACTGTACCATCTGGAATGGCGAGCAATTTAAAATTTTTATTATATTTTGCAGCATAGGTCTTTGCGGTAGATATGTCATATCCTATAATCGTTGCTGTGCTTGAAATTGTGTTTGCATCATCATATATTGTTGTTGCTGCCGAGTTAAATGTAATACTAGTTAAACTAGTACATCCGTAAAAAGCAAAATCTCCAACGCTTGTTACTCCTTGCGAAATGTTTATGCTTGTTAAGCCTGTACAACCGTAAAAAGCAAAGTCTCCTATACTTGTTACTCCTTGCGGTATGTTTATGCTTGTTAAGCCTATACAATCGTAAAAAGCACCGTTGCTGATACTTGTGGTTCCTTGCGGTATGCTAATACTAGTTAAGCCTCCAGGACACGCTATTAAACTAGTCCCTGCTTTGTTAAAAAGCATACCGTTGATAGTTGAATATGCTGAATTACCAACAGCTAAAGAAAAACTAGTTAAGCCTGTACAACCGTAAAATGCTGAGATGTTGATACTAGTAACTCCTTGTGGAATGCTAACAGTTGTTAAGCTTGTGCAACCGCCAAAAGCAGAGCTACCTATACTTGCTCCTGGTGGAATACTAATGCTGGTTAAGCCAGTGCCGCTAAAAGCACCGTTACCGATACTTGTTACTCCTGGTGGAATGCTAATGCTAGTTAAGCCTGTGCAACCGCTAAAAGCATAGTCTCCAATACTTATTAATTCTTGTGGAATGATTATACTAGTTAAACCTGTACAACCTTCAAAAGCCCCACTTATGAAACCACCCATATTCCAGCCGTCGATACTTGTTACTCCCTGCGGAATAATAATACTAGTTAAGCTTGTACAACTTTTAAAAGCAACGGGTCCGATACTTGTTACTGGAACTCCACCTAATGTACTTGGTATCGTAACGGCACCTCCGGCCCCTGTGTATCCCGTAATTTGAGCTGCTCCGTCTGTTACAGTGTAAGCAAAATCCCCGCTCTGATCTGCTAGTGCTTGAGTGCTACAACACAATAGCATAGTCATCATCATAATACAGACCATAAATGTGAATATCTTGCTATTTTTGAGTATTCTCATAATCCGCCCTCTTTCTAACTTTTTTATTTAAAGTTTTGAAATACATTCGCTAAATTTATTTCATTTCCTTTTTCCATCCCCTAATTACTAGGTCTTGACCGAATACATTAAAGTTATGATTTCAAGCGGAGCAATGTTGTGAACCTTTATGCCATGGAATACATTATTTTTAAGAAAGGGTACTCCCTAGTTACGAACTATGGTTACGACAATAACACCAACATTCTATCAATAAGGACGCTGGTGCTATTAATTAATATTTAAGTTGACTGTTATCGCAGTTAATCAAAGTACCAACTAACTATCAGCAATGCATGGAGAGGTTCTTTGCCTAACATAGATCCGAAGATCAGAACATTTTAGGTGAACTGATCACTGGTTCGGCAACTTTACCCTTATCTGCCTCGATTCCCGCGGCCGTATTGGTTACCTTGACCATATTGATTACCGCCGTAATCTTGGTTACTACCGTAGTATTGATTATTGTTGTAATCTTGATTATTACCGCCATAATATTGATTATTGTTGTAATCTTGGCTATCGACTGTAATAGTTTCACCAGGATATATTTGATGAGGATTCGAAATTTGAGGATTTAAAGCCATCAAATTACTAATCGTTGTCCCATAAGCCATAGCAATGCTATGCAGAGAATCTCCTGGTTGTATTGTATATTGCATTTAAAAATTCCTCCTAAATTGCCATATATGACCATAATCATATATATGACAGGACAAATTTCTCCTGTGCGTGTACATATTAATCATACAGTCTTCATTATTAACCGTCACGTTTTTGTATTTTAGGATGAAGTATCCCCGGACGACCGTGAATATTCGAAAACGGTTTTCGCAGTAGCACGTTGTCCATGCCGTTTTTCCACTTAAATGGTAACAATGGCCATAAATAGGGAATACCAAAAGACTTTCGGGTACTCAGAAATACCCACCAGACAGCTAAACCAGCGCCGAATCCCAAGGCCCGCATATGGAAGGCGAACCCAAGCTGTGTACAGATCAGAATGAACAAGCGCGACATCTGATTAGCTGAGGCAAGATCATAAGAGGTTAGGGAAAATTGGGCGATCATCACAAAAGCCATATACACTAGGACTTCTGGTTGTAATAGGTGTATTTGCGATACAAACTGACCAAAGATTATTGCCGCCATAATACTGACCATAGAGGCCAAGGTCACGGGTGACGTCATGACTGCAATTCGGAGAACATCAATCACTATCTCGGCCACAATTAATTCGGCCCAGAGCGGTAACGGATCAGTCCTATCCGCCTTAAAAAACGACAGTTGCTTAGACACCAATTCAGGATGGAAATTGGCCAAGAGGAAAATCCCCGGCAGGATTATTGTGATAAAGGCAGCAATCAGCATAATCCAACGTCTGTAGGTTCCGACCATAGGATATTGATGATATTCATCTGGATGCTGCAGCAACTGAAAGAAGGTAATGGGCGCTATAATGACCTCAGGACTAGTATCCACTACAATTACCACCTGACCCTCAACAAGAGCGGTTGCAGCCACATCCGGCCTTTCTGTATAACGCACGATCGGATAAGGATTCCATTTTACGTCACCAATCAGTTCTGTGACGGATTGTTCAGCCATAGCGATCGTATCAGTTTGAATAGACTGTAAGCGTTCACGTACGGTATTTACTATATCCGAATTGACCACATCTTCTAAATACATCAAACTAACGTCTGTTTTCGACCTTGTACCTATCTGCATCAATTCCACTCGTAAGCTCGGATCCCGCAGACGACGCCGAATCAGCGCCGTATTCATTAACATTGTTTCCACAAATCCGTCCCTGGGACCTCGAATAACTCGCTCTATTTCCGGCTCCTGGATACCGCGCATGGGATAAATACGAGTATCAATAAGAAGAGCTACGTCAAATCCGTCAACTAAGGTAACCAGTGGGCCCGAAAGAATAAACCGTACCACATCTTCCATCTTTGGCACAGCTTGCACCTGCACAAAAGCGACATTTGTATTTAGATAATTTATTAGATCCTGAAGCGTATAGGAGTCATTCTGAGCTACAAACATTTGAATACGCTTCTCGAGATCTTCAAGAAGAAGCACCATGTTCATGGTTAGGAAGTAGCCATTGAGAACATAAGACATCATGCTAAGCTCGGAGAAATTAAAGGATTTCGCCATAATGTCCCAACTATGTCCGGGACCTTGCCCGACACCTAGCAATTTATTCAGGTATGCGACATTTTCCTGAAGCTGAGCGGAAATCAGCGGAAAGGGTTCATTCTTTGCTTCTGTTATTACCATGCTTTTGGCTCCTCCTTACCACGTTCTCCTACTAATTTTCCCCAGAAGAATACGGAAATATCCTTAGAGTTTATATGGTATAGCTTTAGTCCCTAAAAAGACGCTAATGAGCGGTAGATAGGATAGACCCAATGTTCGGTTTATGGATAATGGGCTGTGTTATGAGCAGAAACCCTATTACCGGACTTTTTTCATTTGTCCAGTAATAGGGTTTCTGCTCATTTACACCTATGGCAAATGAAATCCGAGCCGCATAGAATACATCAAATTAGGTAATATTTGATGTATTTATATATATTAGGAAGAGTGATTCGTGATGCATTACGCTGGAAGTGGCTTTCCCTCCCGTAATTATTACCCCGCACCTAGTTCGATCCGTTACGGGTATTCCTCCCCTCAGACTAAAGCGACAACTCCCAACCATCCTTCCTATATCGTCCTTATCTATTTTATTGTCTGGTTAGGATTGGCAATTGGAGCTTCTTTTATCTTAGGATATATCTATTTAAGGCCTTATTGGTGCAGTTTGCATATAGCTCAGCAAACGGGAGGATAGGTTGTGACTTATTATGGCAAGTTTTTGCCCTTCGAGTTTCTTTTGGGTATTATCGTTATTTTAATTTTTGAAATGTATATTTATCTCACCGATTCACCAAAAGTAAAGTGAGGATTTCGTATGATAGTGTCTCAGCCTCAAACGCTCCCCTCCCCTATCGATGCTTTTCCAAATGCACTTCAAATTTTCTTTCCCATTGAAGCCAACGACCATACTAAGATCGGGCTTCGCTTCGGGGATATGGGAATCATCCACTTTATGCTTCTGCAGGCCCTGGAGCCTAAAGACAACATTCTTGCCTTGATCAAATTTATCGAGGTTAATATACCTGTTCCGTTATGGTATTTTATGCTCTTTGTCAGCTTTGGCATGTATGCGGCACGAATAAGCGTTGAAAAAATCAAGGACACTGTCGCAGACATCACTCGAAACTTAAACTGAGCGAACTTCGAGAAGGTATGTGCAAGAAGTCTGG
>OMOF01000098.1:1042-17957 GCA_900290375.1 Candidatus Desulfosporosinus infrequens | reverse complement strand
ATACACTTGGCACTAGATAGAAATAAGGAAAATGATAAAGAGGAAGGCAATAATTAATAAAAAAAGAAAATGTAGGAGGAAACAGAAATGTCGAAGAGGACTAAACGTTCCATGTCAATTAAAACTAGAATCACCATCATAGCGGGTCTAGTGGTCCTTTTGGTAGTAGCAGCCTTATCTGGGGCAAGCCTTTGGAATGCCGAGAAGATGCTGAAAACGAGTGAACTTCAAACTGAGAAACTTGTGGTACAGGGGGTACAGGATGAATTTGTCACTCGCTTAGATCGTGCGAGGTCGTCCATACTTTCGATTACTACGAATCCGGATGTGGCCAAAGCCTTAGCAGAACAAGACCGGGTTACCCTCGCACGTCTTGTCCAGCCCGTTTTTGATGAGATCAAGAAAGAAGGTTTTAGCCAACTTCAGTTTCATCTTGCACCAGCCGTTTCGTTCTATCGAGCACATTCACCTAACAAATTTGGGGATGACCTTTCAGGATTCCGCCCGACAGTTGTGGCCGCCAATAAAGAGCATAAGATTATCGAAGGGCTAGAGGAAGGGGTGGATGGATATGGTTTTCGAGTGGTGGCGCCAGTCAAATATCAAGATCAGTGGGTTGGTAGTGCAGAATATGGCATGGATTTTGGCGCGGACTTTTTAAAAGCTTTACAGAACCAGAACCCCGGAGAATACTTTATCTATATTCTCGATCCATCTGCTTCAATGGTCAAGAATGTGAAGGAGAATGGAGGGTTACTAGCTGGCACTGGTAAAGATAGTTATCCTCTTCCTCAAGCCTTAGTGAAAGGACTCGTTAATGGACAAGCTCAATTTACGGTCAGTGGAGATGGTCAGTCCAATATTTTGCTTATTCCCTTCAAAGACTATCAGGGTGAAGTGAAGGGTTATATCAAGACTGTGCTCTCGAGGGCAGGGGCAGTGCAAGATTTAAATGCCTTAATACGTTGGGTATCTCTGGTAGGGTTGGTGGTTCTTGTTTTTGGTGTGATTTCAGGATATTTTGTCTCCTTAGTCTTTACTCGACCGCTGATTCAGTTGACCGAAAACGCGGAAGTCCTGGCTACGGGCAATTTGAAAGTTGACATAAAAACGAATTGGTATGGAGAGTTAGAAACCTTAGCCCTCGCGATGAAGAAGATGCTTGAAAATACCAAGGAAATATGCGCGTCAATTAATCAGGCAGTGGGTCAGGTCGAGGATTCGGCGAGGGAAATGTCCGTTGCGACAGATCAAACGTCAATCGGAGCAGAGCAAGTAGCTATCAGTGTGAGTCAGGTAGCTGTAGGTGCTCAAAAAATTGCTAAGCGTACGAGCGCAATGGGTGTACAAAATGAAGGCATCAATCAAAGTGTCCAAACCTTGGCCGGACATATGGAACGCATCGCGGGCTGTACTTCGGACGTAACTGATCAGACAGTGCGTGGCGAAAAAACAATGCAAGATTTAGCTGAATCGATGAGAAGTTTTGTGGCTAAGGTAGAGGAAATTCAGTCCGGAAGCTTAATTCTAAAAGAGCAGACTGGGCAAATCCGCGGAATCACACAGATCATTACTGGAATTTCCGACCAAACGAATCTTCTTGCCCTTAATGCGGCGATCGAGGCAGCTCGTGCCGGGGAAGCCGGGCGAGGGTTTGCTGTCGTAGCCGAAGAAGTCCGTAAGCTGGCTGAAGGATCAAAGCAAAGTGCCTCTCAAATCGCAGGTTTAATTGATCAAGTGGCTTTAAATGTAGAAAATTCAGCCAGGGCTACAGAGGAAGCGGGCAAGTTGATCGAGGAGCAATCTGGAATCGGTGATCGAGCTATGGGGCAATTCAAGGAAATCTCTCTGGGAACACAAACTGTCTCTCAACTACTGGGAGAAATGGATGGAGAGGTTCAGCAAGTTATCCAGATGGGACAGGCAATAACGCGGTCGGTCTATGAGATCGCGGATATGTCCCAAGAAGATGCGGCTGCAGCAGAGGAAATTGCCGCTTCCACAGAGGAAATGAGCGCATCAGTAAGTATGATTCGAGAAAGTACACAGCACCTGATTTTATTAATGGGGGAGTTAAAGGCTCAAAGTAAACGATTTGAGATTTGAAATTCAGATTTTAAACATGTATAATTCCATATTAGGACATTCTAAAACCTCAATGGAACATTTTGAGGAGGCATTATATATGCAATTGGTAACTGTTAAGGAGATTTACAGAGAAACGGATCGGTTTCTCAATCAGAAAGTAGAACTATCCGGATGGGTTCGCACAGTGCGTTCCTCCAAAGCGTTTGGCTTTATCGAAATAAATGATGGTAGCTTTTTTGAAAACATTCAAGTCGTTTTTGAAGAAAGTCTTGCTAACTTTACGGAGATCGGGAAACTCACGATCAGTTCTGCCCTACGTATCCAGGGAACACTTGTTCCTACGCCTGGAGCAAAGCAACTGTTTGAATTGAAAGCGGAATTCATTGAGGTTCTCTCACTATCCGCTGCGGATTATCCCCTGCAAAAGAAACGGCATACGTTTGAGTACTTGCGAACGATTGCGCATTTGCGCCCCAGAACGAATACTTTTGCAGCTGTTTTTAGGGTGCGATCCGTGGTTGCCTATGCGATTCACAAGTTCTTTCAGGAAAAAGGGTATGTTTATGTACATACGCCGATCATTACAGGGAGTGACGCTGAGGGGGCGGGGGAAATGTTTAGGGTGACGGCCTTAGATATGGCAAAGCCTCCGCAGGACGAAACCGGCGGGGTTGATTTTAGCAAAGACTTTTTTGGTCGCGCTGCGAGTCTAACGGTTAGTGGTCAGCTCAATGTTGAAACGTACTGTATGGCCTTTCGCAACGTCTATACGTTTGGACCTACGTTTCGAGCGGAAAATTCGAATACTGCGAGGCATGCCGCGGAGTTTTGGATGATCGAGCCGGAGATCGCCTTTGCCGATCTTTTGGACAACATGAACCTAGCCGAAGAGATGATGAAATTCATCATCCAGGATGCGCTAGACAATGCCCCAGAGGAAATGGCGTTCTTCAATAATTTTGTCGATAAGACCTTGTTTGAGCGGCTAGAAAATATCTTGAGCTCAGAATTTGGGCATATTACGTATACTGAAGCTGTTGAACTGCTGGAAAAGGAAAATGCTCGCTTTGAGTATCCCGTTCATTGGGGCACGGATCTACAGACCGAGCATGAGCGTTATCTGACAGAAAAAGTCTTTAAAAAACCAGTCTTTGTTTCGGATTATCCGAAAGGAATTAAAGCGTTCTATATGCGGCTTAATGAAGATAATCAGACAGTGGCTGCCATGGACCTTCTGGTTCCTGGAGTCGGAGAAATAATTGGGGGAAGCCAACGGGAAGAACGACTTGAGGTATTGCAAAACCGTATGAAGGAATCTGGGTTGAATGAAGAGGATTATGGATGGTATCTTGACCTGCGGAGGTATGGTGGCGTGAAACATGCCGGGTATGGACTTGGTTTTGAACGCGTTATTATGTATTTGACGGGAATGGCCAATATCCGAGATGTAATTTCTTTTCCGAGAACAGCCAACTCTTGTGAGTTTTAAGGACTATACGTGGTAATTTATTCAAAATAGAGCGGCTTAGGCCGCTTTATTTATTGACGTCCATTAATTTTTCATATGCCAGTCATAGCAACAGTGGAACGTACAGGTATGTTATAATATGGACAAGAAGTGAGGTGGAGTGGTTAAATGTATCGGTTGGACGATTTGAATCCAGTGCAACGCGAAGCTGCTGAGCATAAAGAAGGGCCGCTTCTAATTCTTGCGGGTGCTGGATCGGGGAAGACTCGTGTGCTCACCTATAGAATTGCTCACTTAATTGCTCAGGGGATAGAACCTAGTGCGATCTTAGCGATCACATTTACGAATAAAGCGGCCAAAGAGATGCGGGAGCGAGTAACTACGCTTGTGGGCAGTGAAGGTTATGGATTATGGGTGACTACGTTTCACTCAGCCTGTGTCCGTATCCTCCGTCGTGAAATTGATAATCTGCCCGGGTATAATCGAAATTTTGTTATTTATGATACAGGAGACCAACAATCTATACTTAAAGCGTGTTTAAAAGAACAGAATTATGATGAAAAGAAATTTCCGGTGCGCAGTGTGGCAGCAGTGATTAGTGATGCTAAGAACAAGCTGTTAGACCCGGAGGATTTTTCCCGTAAAGCTGCGGATTATTTTGAGCAAAAAGTCGTGGACATCTACAAATCGTACCAGAAGAAGCTCAAGAGCAATAATGCGCTTGACTTTGATGATATTATTATGCTTACGGTGCAGCTTTTTCAGCAAAATACGGAAGTTTTTCGTTACTATCAAGATAAATTCCGCTACATAATGGTTGATGAGTATCAAGATACAAATCATGCACAGTATATGCTGATCAAACTTTTAGCGAGTCAGTATCGTAATCTCTGCGTCGTAGGAGATGATGATCAATCGGTCTACGGATGGCGCGGGGCGGATATCCAAAATATCCTTGATTTTGAGCGAGATTATCCGGAAGCAAAGGTCATCAAACTAGAACAAAATTATCGTTCCACGCAAAAGATCCTCGATGCGGCCAATGCGGTGGTCAGACATAACGAAACGCGTAAAGAAAAATCGCTTTGGACCGAGAATTTGGAAGGGCAACCCTTGGTGTGTTATGTAGGAAATGATGAACGAGATGAGGCAGGGTATGTCGTAGAGCGCATAATACGTTTACATGAACTGGAAGGACGACCTTTTAATGAGTTTGCCGTTCTTTACCGGACGAATGCTCAGTCGCGGGCTCTTGAGGAGCGCTTAATGAAGGCAGCCACTCCTTATCGGGTTTTCTCAGGGTTAAAATTTTACCAGCGTATGGAAATCAAAGACATCTTAGCGTATTTAAGAGTTCTATATAACCCCGCTGATCAAGTAAGTTTTGCCCGTGTACTTGGCGTGCCCAAACGCGGTCTGGGGGACAGTGCACTGGAGAAGATCCTGGAGTATGCGGAGGAACAGGGAATGCCTGTGTTGGAAGCGATTTTGGAGGCGGAGTATATTCCAGATCTGCCAACTCGAGCGAAGAAACCTTTGGTGAGCTTTGCTCACTTGATGCAAGGATTAGTGACGTATTCAAAGGAAGCGTCGGTGACAGATTTGGTGGAAGCGATTCTAAACAAGACTGGGTACAAGGCGTTGCTTGAAGCGGATAACACGCCGGAAGCGGAGACTAGGCTGGAGAACCTGTTGGAGTTTCTGTCTGTAACGGCTGAGTATGATGCCAAAGCGGCTCAAGATGAGCAAAATGCGCTGAACGAGGGAGTCGATGCCGAGGAGGCTGTTGTCGGCCTGAACGGATTCTTAGAACAAGTTTCTTTGGTCGCTGATATTGATGATCTGGATCAAGCGGAAGAAGCCGTAGCCTTAATGACGATGCACAGCGCGAAAGGGTTGGAATTTCCAGTCGTTTTTGTGGTAGGAATGGAGGAGGGTATTTTCCCCAGCAGCCGCTCGCTAATGGACCCGGTCGTTTTAGAAGAAGAAAGGCGACTTTGTTATGTTGCAATCACGCGAGCGAGGGAAAAGCTTTATCTTTGTAATGCAGAAATGAGAATGCTGTATGGCAAAACGCAATACAATCGAGCCTCTCGCTTCCTAGAGGAAATTCCGGCGGTTTTAATGACGGATATTGACCCTCTCGATCCGCCCAAACGTCGTCCGAATACTCCACCTAAATCGACCCGCCAAAGGGATGGTACGTCGGATCGAACGATTCCCTTGGGTTCAGGTTCGTGGGAAAAAAAACCAGGCAGTACACTTATTATTAAAGGAGGTGAGGCACATACTATAGGAGAAAAAGTGGAACATGCAACGTTTGGACGAGGGATTATCGTCTCCATCAAGGGAGAGGGCGACCAAGCGGAGTTGACCATTGTTTTCGACAGTGGCATCAAAAAGCTAATAGCTGAATATGCCAAGTTAACAAAGCTGTAACATCTTACTTTGTCATTTTTGACTATGGTCATTTCAAAATTTCGTAAAAAGAAAGGTTTAGGTGTAATTATGTCAGATAAGATTTATGTTGTTGGTCACAAAAGCCCGGATACAGATTCAGTTTGCTCGGCGATCGCTTTAGCTAAATTGAAAGAACTAATGGGAGAGACCAATGTTGTACCTTGCTCCGCAGGAAAACTGAACAAAGAGACTGAATATGTACTTAACTTTTATGGAGTTGCTATTCCTGAAGTATTGGAGTCCGTAGAAGCTAAACAAAAATTGATCCTCGTCGACCATAATGAGTATGGACAAGCGGTTGCTGGTGCAGATCAAGCTACGCTCGTCCAAATTGTTGACCATCACAAAGTAGGCGGATTTCAAACCGCAGAACCTCTCTATGTTCGTATTGAGCCCGTAGGTTCTACTTGTACCATCGTGGCACAATGTTTTAAAGAGAAGGGCTTCACTCCAGATAAAGCTATCGCGGGCATTTTACTTGCTGCTATTCTTTCTGACACAGTAATCTTCAAATCCCCAACCTGTACTGAGTTAGATAAAACGGTTGCTGCTGAACTTGCTGCTATTGCCGGAGTTGAGCCTATGGCTTGGGGTATCGGAATGTTTCAAGCTTCTTCCAGCTTAGCTGATCGTTCGAATCAAAGCATGATCGAAGAAGACCTCAAGGCCTTCACCATGGGTCCCCACAAGGTAGGAGTTGGCCAAGTTAGTCTGATGGGTCTGGCTGGTTTTGAAGATGTTCGGGCGTCCTTAACAGCCGCTATTGAAGCACATCGTGTCGCTCAAGAAATGCGTTATCTCTGTCTCATGATCACAGACATTTTGACAGACGCTACCGAACTGATCGTGACTGGTGATAATCCTGAAGAAGTGGCTAAGGCTTTCGGAAAAGAACTCGTCAAAGGAAGCGTAGATCTCCCAGGCGTACTATCTCGTAAAAAACAAGTCGTCCCACAAATGACAACTTACTTCTCAGCTTAAGTTTGAACTAGGCCGAAGTGACGGAGAGCGGAGGGATTTCAGTGCAGGATGAATTCGAGCGCGTAGTAACGCTGCGTAAGGAAATTGAAGCTGCGAACAAGCAGTACTACGAGCTTGACCAGCCCCGTATAACGGATGCGGAATTCGATGCTCTTCTGCGGGAGTTGCTGGATTTGGAAGCAAACCATCCGAACTGGATTACTCCGGACTCTCCGACTCGACGCGTAGGTGGAGAGGTAGCCAAAGAGTACGTTAAAGTACGACATTTGGAACCTCTCCTCAGCTTGGACAATGCCTTCGCGGCAGGTGATTTACGAGAGTTTGACCGACGCGTTCGTCAGGTAGCTCCTTCGGCCGACTATGTCGTCGAACTCAAAATAGATGGCTTAACAGTCGCCTTAACCTATGAAGAGGGGCTTATGGTGCGTGGGGCAACTCGTGGAGATGGCGAGGTCGGTGAGGATATAACCGCCAATGTTAAAACGGTTGGCTCCATACCTCTGCGTTTGAACGATACAGCTTCGAAGTTAAGTGTCCGAGGAGAAGGCTACATGCCTAAAGCCTCGTTCGCTCGCTTGAATCAAGAACGTGAAGACGAAGGGCAACCCCCGTTTGCCAATCCCCGCAATGCAGCAGCCGGATCCTTACGCCAGCTCAACTCTCGAATCACAGCCCAGCGCAAGTTGGACTACTTTGCGTACCAAGTCTTAGCGACGAAAGAACTAGGACTACATAAACAAACAGAGGTCCTCACATATTTGCAACGGCAGGGGTTTGTCGTCAATCCTGAGTATAAGGTGTTTACGGACATGGAAGAGGTTATTGCCTACTGTCAAGGAATGGTTACAGAGCGTCACCGTTTCCCATATGATATTGACGGTCTAGTGATCAAGGTGAATGAGTTCGCTCTGCAAGAGGAACTTGGTTTTACTGCGAAAAGCCCGCGTTGGGCAATTGCTTATAAATTTCCGGCGGAGCAGGTGGAAACGGTGATTGAGGATATCATCATTCGTGTGGGTCGGACTGGGGTTTTGACGCCCACCGCTGTCCTCAAAGCAGTTTCTGTAGCAGGGTCCACAGTCAGCCGCGCAACCCTCCATAATCTGGATAACATTCGGGAAAAGGATATTCGCCTCGGAGATCATGTGCTCTTACAAAAAGCAGGAGATGTGATTCCAGAGGTTGTTCGGGTGTTACCTGAAAAACGCACCGGCATGGAGAGGCTTTTTGAAATGCCGGACCTTTGCCCCGAATGCCAGAGCCTGGTAAGGCAAGACGAAGGGGAAGTCGCCTATCGTTGTCATAGTATCACTTGCCCGGCAAGGCAACGTGAAGGAATTATTCATTTTGTCTCTCGTGATGCCATGGCTATTG
Organism: Candidatus Desulfosporosinus infrequens; assembly: GCA_900290375.1. Classification (GTDB taxonomy): domain Bacteria; phylum Bacillota; class Desulfitobacteriia; order Desulfitobacteriales; family Desulfitobacteriaceae; genus Desulfosporosinus; species Desulfosporosinus infrequens. Next base: position 9,586 of record OMOF01000098.1, on the reverse strand, counting down.
ACGGGTTAGGTCCTGCCGTCATTCAACAACTGCTCGATGCGGGGTTGATCAAGGATGCTGCCGATCTCTATTCGTTGACATTCGAGGATTTAACGCCTGTGGATCGGATGGGGAAAAAATCGGCGGAGAATCTATTGAAAGGGATCCAAGATAGTAAACAGCGAGGGCTGGCTCCGTTGATTTTTGCCCTGGGAATCCGCCATACCGGAGAAAAGACAGGGAAAATCTTGGCCCAGACGTTGGGGTCCATGGATAACTTACTGAGTGCGACACTGGAAGAATTGCACGCAATTCCAGATGTCGGCCCGACCATGGCGGAAAGTTTAGTCCAGTTTTTTAGTCTGGAAAGTACCCACCGTTTCCTGGCTAAATTGCGTGACGCCGGCGTATCAATGACGGCGGAAAAATCCCTTCAGCCGCAGATTTTTGCTGGCCAAAGCATTGTTGTTACCGGTTCCTTAGAGCGTTGGGAGCGGCGGGAAATTGAGAGAATCATCGAAGAGCATGGCGGGAAAGCGGCAAGCACCGTCAGCAAAAAAACTGCCTTTATCGTTGCTGGAGAGCGAGCTGGTTCGAAGCTTGTGAAGGCGCAGAGTCTAGGCGTGCCAGTTTTGACGGAAGAGGAATTTGAACAATTAATTAAGCCTTAATTTGCGACCCCAAATTTGGGGTCAGGCTTGAATTATTCCCTTGGAATGCAAATGGGGACGGTTCTTTCTTGCATCTAAATGCAAGAAAGAACCGTCCCCATTTGCACATTTGCATTCCTTACATGCTCACTGGCATGAAACCTTAGCATTTTCTACATAGATTGATCACAGATCGGTAACAAATAGAGTTTATGATAAATACAGTAGACGACTACTCGCTAGTTTAGCGGTTCACATATAGTTTTTTCATTCGTTCTATCCTCCTCCTCACTCCCCCTCCTAGCGAGGGGATTTTTTCTGTCAATCAACTCATATGTTGATGCAATGAAGAACCGTCCCCAACTTGCACGCTCGTTTTTATTGCCCCTTTCTTCCATTTTTGCTATGATAGAGGTTAAAGCAACAATCTATCTAAAGGGAAGGTGAATATGGTGACAATTTCACGTGAAGACGTTGAATACGTGGCAGCTTTGGCGCGCTTAGAGTTGACCGAGCAGGAAACTCAAGAGTATACCGAACAACTCAACTCTATTTTAGGTTATGCGGCTATGTTGGAGCGCTTAGACACGGACGGTGTGCTGCCTACCGCTCATGCTGTTCCATTGCACAATGTATTGCGCGAGGATCAAGTGGGCCTATCGATTCCTCAAGAAAAGGCACTTCAGAATGCTCCGGATGCCGATGAAGGTTTCTTTAGGGTACCGAAAATAAGCCTGACTTAGAAAGGAGACTCACGGGACAATGGGTATAGAAAAATCAGTTAGTGAACTACATGAGCTTCTTGTTCATAAAGACATCAGCTCCAGCGAGTTGACAAAAGCTTACATAAAGCGGATTCAAACAGTCGATCCGGGGTTAAAAGCATATCTAACCGTCCTTGAAGATCAGGCTTTGGCCCAGGCGACAGAGGTTGACCGGAAAATTGCCCAGGGAGAGGTCTTAGGTGCTTTAGAGGGAATTCCAATGGCCTTGAAGGATAACATGTGCACGGAAGGGGTTCGTACAAGCTGCGCTTCAAAGATGTTGGAAAACTTTATTCCGCCCTATAATGCGACAGTGACAGATCGTCTGAGGGTCGCGGGAACGATTTTGCTCGGCAAAGTAAATATGGATGAGTTTGCGATGGGTTCCTCAACCGAGAATTCTTATTTTGCCAAGACACGGAATCCTTGGGACTTAGAGTGTGTTCCGGGAGGCTCTTCAGGAGGGTCTGCTGTTGCCGTAGCAGCGGATGAGGCTGCTTTTGCCCTGGGGTCAGACACGGGAGGATCCATCCGTCAACCGGCCGCCTTCTGTGGGGTGGTTGGCATGAAACCAACCTATGGCGCTGTCTCTCGATATGGCCTGATTGCATTCGCATCCTCACTTGATCAGATTGGCCCGCTCACCAAAACTGTACGAGACAATGCTTTGGTAATGAATGCTATTGCTGGATACGATGCCATGGACTCGACGTCTGTGTCGTACGAGAGACCGGATTATACGAAATTTCTGGTGAATGATATTACTGGCTTGAGGATTGGGATTCCACGGGAGTATTTCGGTGAAGGGATTGATCTGGACGTCGCGAGAGGGATTCAAGCTGGGATTCAAACCCTGATCGATTTAGGCGCGGAAGTCTCTGAATGCTCTCTTCCCCATACGGAGTATGCGATACCAGCCTATTACCTAATTGCTACTGCCGAAGCGAGCTCAAATCTTGCTCGTTATGATGGCGTGCGCTATGGATTCCGGGCGGAGGCGGAAGATGTCCTAGGTATGTTTAAGAAGACCCGAGCCGCAGGGTTTGGGCAAGAAGTGAAACGCAGGATTATGCTGGGAACCTATGCTTTAAGTTCGGGGTATTACGACGCCTATTATTTGAAAGCCCAAAAGGTCAGAACTCTGATAAAACAGGATTTTGATAAGGCCTTTGAGAGGTTCGATGTCTTACTCTCCCCAACGGCTCCGACTGCGGCGTTCAAGTTTGGGGAAAAATCGGCCAACCCCCTAGCCATGTACTTATCGGACATCACGACTGTCCCGATTAACCTAGCAGGAATTCCAGCAATCTCCATTCCTGCCGGCTTCGTCAATGGTTTGCCGATTGGCATGCAACTCATGGGTAAACCACTAGATGAAGGGACGTTGTATCGAGTAGCCTATACCTTCGAGCAAAACACCAATTATCACACGTTAAAACCCATCTTTTCAGGGGAGGTGCTGGCCTGTGGTAGTCGCTGATCAGTACGAAATGGTTTGCGGTCTGGAGGTTCATGTCGAACTTCAAACTAAAACGAAGATTTTCTGCGGATGTACAACCGAGTTTGGGGGAGAACAAAACACGCATGTTTGTCCAGTGTGTCTCGGTATGCCTGGTGCGCTCCCAGTGCTTAACCGTGAAGTTGTAAATTATGCAATTAAAGCTGGTTTAGCGCTGAATTGTGAGATCGCGGAGTTTTCCAAGTTCGATCGCAAAAACTATTTTTACCCGGATTTGTCTAAGAATTATCAGACCTCCCAATTTGATTTACCTATTTGCGGCAAGGGTGGCTTGGAAATAGAGGTCGAGGGAGAGAAAAAGTGGATCGGGATCACTCGGGCCCACATGGAGGAAGATGCCGGTAAGCTCGTGCACAGTGGAGAAACCATCTCTACATCGAACGAGTCGTCTGTCGACTATAACCGAGCTGGAGTCCCGCTTTTGGAAATCGTTTCAGAACCCGATATGCGTTCGATTCCGGAAGTCCTAGCCTACCTCGAAAAATTGGTGCAGATTCTTGAGTATACGGAAGTATCGGACTGTCGTTTGGAGCAAGGTTCAGTACGCTTTGATGTGAATGTGTCGCTCCGACCATTCGGAGCGACAACCTTGGGAACTCGTACGGAAACGAAAAACTTAAATTCCTTCAGCTCTGTCCGGCGGTGTATGGAATATGAAATAGCTCGTCAAGCCCGAGTTTTAGATGCGGGTGAAAACGTGGTTCAGGAGACTCGTACTTGGGATGAGGGCCAAGGGGTCACCTTAACACTTCGTTCCAAAGAAGAAGCTCATGATTATCGGTATTTCCCCGAACCTGATCTTGTCCCTCTGGTTATTGACCGGGAATGGGTGGAGAACATCCGTAAAACTCTCCCTGAGCTCCCCGCTGCTCGCCGTACTCGCTTGCAGGCGTTGGGGCTGTCTGCTTATGATGCAAACGTTATCACTCAAGCGAAAGCTATGGCAAACTTCTTTGATGCGGCTTTGGCTAGCTATGGAGATGCCAAAACATTGGCGAACTGGGTTATGGGCGACTTTACGCGTTTGCTGAACACAAATCAGTGTAGTGTGACCGACTCTCCGCTTTCAGCGCAACAATTGGCGCAACTCCTGGCCCTCATCGACAAAGGAACTCTTAGCGGCAAGATTGCTAAGAGCGTTCTGGAAGAAATGTATAGTACGGGTAAGGATCCCGACACAATTGTTAAGGAAAAAGGGCTCGCCCAAATAAGTGACGAAGGTGCGTTACTGAGGATTATCGACAGTGTGATCGCCGCCAACCCCCAATCGGTGGAGGATTACCGAGCAGGAAAAGATCGAGCGATCGGCTTCCTCGTCGGGCAAATCATGAAGGCTACCAAAGGGCAGGCTAATCCGGGTCTGGTCAATCAGCTGCTCAAAGAAAAATTAGTTTAATAGTGAGTGGGCTTCCCTGAAGAGGGAAGCCTTTTTCGTACTTTCATAAAGTATAAGGGCAACTAGGAAGCCGCCTTCGTAAAGGGTCACTTCTTGCCATCACGACACCTCGCCATCCATGGCGGTGTCTAATCTTGAACATCTTGTTCGAGTCCTGACCAGCGCTTGGTGCCAACCAAGTTTTCTTTAACGGCTTGTAGGGGCATCAGCCTACAAAGGTTAACAATAAAAAATGCTTGCTATAGAGTATAGTCTATGGTTTATATTACAAAAGGTAGGTGTTAACTATGAGCTATTCGACAAAAGCAATAACAGAGAAGTTAAATCTGTCTATGCACTCTCTACGTTATTATGAAAAAGAAGAATTACTTCCACCAATCACGCGTGACAAAAAGGAGCACGTGAATATAGCGATTTGAATTTAGAGCAATTGATATTAATATGATGTATGCGTACAGCAGGCATGTCTATTTCGTATATCAGAGATTATATGAATCTGTGTATGGAAGGACCCTCAAGTATTTCAAAAAGAAAGGAGATCATATTATTACAAAAGAATATTCTTGAGGAACAAAAGAAGAAATTAAATGACAATCTAAAAGTGATAAATTGGAAGCCGAAGTATTATCAAAAGCTGGAGGATAAAGAGCCGGAGGAATATGCCAGTATTATTGCTGAGGAACGTGCTACTGCTGCTTATGGGAGGATGATTAAATTATTGAAGACAAAACAATAAAGTGTCTGTTTATATGAAATAATTTATAAGAATGGATGTGTCATAATGAAGTTTATGAAAGCAGTTCAAGTAAGTACACCGGGAGGGGAATTTGAGTTAGTGCAAAGAGAAATTATTTTGTTTGGAGGTAAGTATGAAATATTTAGGTGAAACCATTCCGAAACTCGGTTTCGGGTTTATGCGGCTTCCGATGATCGGTGAAGAAATTGATATTGAACAGACAAAGGAAATGGTCGATCTGTATATGTCCAAAGGATTCAGTTATTTTGATTCGTCCTGGGGCTATATCGGCGGCAAATCCGAGGAGGCGATGAAAACCGCAATCGTTGATCGCTATCCGCGCGAGAGCTTTCAAATTGCGACAAAGTGCCCTGCATGGATTGTGAAAACTGAAGAAGAAGCCAAGAACATGATCTGGACTTCACTGAAGCGCACCGGAGCTGGTTATATAGATTATTACCTGCTTCACAACTTAGGCGAAAGCCGTACGAAAACGTTTGATGACTTCGGTATATGGGATTATGTTCGGGATCTGAAGGAAAAAGGACTGATACGTCATATAGGTTTTTCAATTCATGATAAGGCGGATGCGATAGACAAAATTCTGACCGAGCATCCTGAGATGGAATTCGTCCAGTTTCAATTGAACTATGCTGATTGGGAGAGCGACTCAATCCAGGCGCGCAAATGCTATGAGGTGGCTCTGAAACATAACAAACCCATCATCGTTATGGAACCGGTCAAAGGAGGCGCTCTGGCAAACCCAGTTGACAGTGTTAAAAAAATATTCGAAGAAGCGAATCCTAAAACGTCTGTTGCCTCATGGGCAATCCGGTATGCGGCATCTCTGGACAATATCGTTACCGTACTGAGCGGAATGTCCTCAATCGAGCAGGTCAGAGACAATGTTTCATATATGGAAAATTTCCAACCACTAAATGAAGATGAGAGAGACGTTGTTGAGAAGGCGCGGAAGGTATTCAGTGAAATACCGTGTATTCCTTGCACCTCCTGCGAATATTGTGTAGAAGGTTGCCCGCAGAAAATACACATCCCTAATATTTTTGCTGCGTATAACCGCAAAATGATCTACGACGATTTTCCCAGCGCAAAGAACTTTTATCGGTTTGCAGTTATGGCGGGAGGCAAGGCTTCAGACTGTATCGCCTGCGGCAACTGTGAAGGAGTCTGTCCTCAGCATATTAATATTATTGAAAACTTAAAAACTATAGCGAAAGAGCTGGAAAAATAAAAATGGCATGATTGTTGTATTAAGTACATTCATGCCTGAACAAAGGGAATCTGTCTTGGCGTTTATCAAGCTCCTTCAGCGGCTCGACGTGATGAAGCGGACATCATTTAGCGAAACGATCAAAGCACAGCTTTTTATTTTGCTTTTACCCGTCAAAGCAGTATTCGGCGTGATTCCGGAAGTGGGTTTTTATAAAAAGAGTATTAAAACACATAACTTGACATACTATTGTCAGGTTATGTGTTTTACAATGTTACTGAGGTGATCATATGAAGATCAACAGGCTGTTTGAAATTGTATATATTCTGCTTAATAAAAAAACAACAACAGCCAAAGAGCTGGCTGAACGTTTTGAGGTATCTGTAAGAACAATTTATCGAGATATTGATACCCTATCTTCGGCTGGAATACCCATTTATGCATGCCAGGGAAAGGGCGGAGGCATATCGTTGTTGGATGATTATATACTCAATAAATCCATTCTTTCTGAAAATGAACAAAACGAAATATTGTTCGCCTTGCAAAGCTTAACCGTAACACAAAATCCGGAAACCGACAGGGTGCTTTCAAAATTAAGTAGCTTGTTCAATAAAAACAAAATCAATTGGATTGCGGTGGATTTATCGCCCTGGGGCAGTGAAAAACATAAAATATGTGAATTTACTATCCTCAAAAATGCTATCCTTAACCATCAGGTCATTGAATTTAATTATTTTAATACATCCGGCGAAAAAAGCAGCCGGAAGGTCGAGCCTATAAAACTCATCTTTAAGGTTAAGGCATGGTATCTGCAAGGATTCTGCTTATCTAAAAATGCCAATAGAACATTCAAAATTTCACGGATGTCCGATGTCCAAATAACGCAAGAAATTTTTGTAGATAGATTACCGAAAGAATTGCCCGAAGATATAAAGGAGCAGAGTTCCCAAAAGTGGATAGCTGTGCAATTGAAGATTTCTCCTCATGGAGCCTACAGAGTATTTGATGAATTTGATGAAAAAGAAATTACAAAAAATCAGGATGGCTCTTTTACGATTGCGACTGCTTTACCGGAAAGCGAATGGTTGTTTGGTTACATTCTTTCTTTTGGAACGGATATTGAAGTCCTAACCCCACAGAATATACGCGCAATGATTCAAAATAAATTAGATGAGATTATTGAGAAATACAAAAATATAAAATGATAACTTGACGCGATGTCGTCAGGTTATGATTGATATAATCGGAATATGGTTGATTGCCATATAAATCATGAAAACAGGAGGGCCATTTATCTTACCGTGCTTCCTATATTATCGGGTCCGAGCATACTATTGACGGCGGAATCATCCGCACAATATGAAGGAGAATGATGATGAACAGTAAATTTCAATTGCCAAAACCGGTCGAGGCGCATTTCTATTCTACGAACGACAACGATCCGATTACATTCCTTGCGACTTTTGATGATAGCGCCGTAGTGATTGATGCCGGCAAAGAATATCATGGCAAAGCGGCTATCAAGGAGTGGAGCGACCGCACTTATTTTGGGGATCTTCTGCGGCTGGAGATTACCAATGCCGTGCAGGATGCCAAGGAGATTGTTGTCACCGCAAAATCGGACGGGGACTACGACAAAACCGGATTGCCTGATCCGCTGTACCTTGATTTCTATTTTACCCTCGAAAACGATAAAATAAAAGCCTTAAACATTGTTCTTACGCCACTCTGCCGCATGCTGCCCTACAAGGAGTAGGAATTCACGCAGTGCAGGGGATATCCACTTTTTTTTATGATACGCGATCTGGGTGGTAAGTCGTTGCGGTTTATCATCCCAAGCCAGTAGCATTAGTTTACCTGCCCGTACTTCATTTTGCACCGTGATAAGAGGAAGGAAAGAAAGGCCAAGTCCAGACATGACACAGTTTTTTATGGCCTCAATGCTCCAGAACTCAAGGTCAGGATCGGGAAAAATTCCGTGGCTATTAAGATATTGTTCAAAGAGTGCACGGTATGTGCATCCCGGCTCGGTGTGAAGTATCGTTTCATATTTTAAATGGGCAGGTTCAACATAATCATAGGAGACAAGAGAATGACCTGGTGGTGCGATGAGCGCCATTTTTTCATGCACGAGAGTTTCAATGTGCAGATCCCGTTCTTCTGTCAATGGTTGGAGCAAAAAAGCAAGATCCAGTTCTCCCGAGCGGATAAGGTCATGCAATTCCCAGCATACTCCGGGCTTTAATATGATTTTAACTTTTGGATAACG
>OMOF01000098.1:0-1032 GCA_900290375.1 Candidatus Desulfosporosinus infrequens | reverse complement strand
CCTATTGTCAGCGTACCGGCAAATGCAGTATCCGAGCGGAGCGCGTTTTTTGCTAAGTTGTGCAGCTTAGTAATCTCCTGAGCGTACGGGAGAAGTCGCTGACCAGCATCGGTAAGAATATTTCTTTTGCCTAACCTATCAAAAAGAGGCATTTCAAGTTCTGCTTCGAGCGCCTGGATTTGAGCAGTTACGCTTGATTGGGCGTATCCCAGTTTATTGGCTGCGCGGGTGAAACCACCAACTTCGACCACAGCTATAAACGTAAATAAATGGCGTAATTCCAATTCCAGTATCCCCTTATCATCGTCTGTAGCGATGCATATTATCGAAAACTTTCGTTTCCCTGATGGCACCATTATCTGATACTCTTAGAGAAAATACAAGGGAGACAGGAGCATAAATTATGGATACTCAAGATCTAAAAGGTACTATCGGACTGCCGCAGGCAATAGCCCTATATATCGGAGCCGTACTTGGCTCGGGTGTACTCATCGTACCTGGACTGGCGGCAGAGATCGCCGGTCCGGCTTCCTTACTAGCATGGGGGCTTATGACTTTGCTTGTGTTACCTCTGGCACTGACCATGGGATTGCTGTCGGCTAAGTTTCCCAATGCTGGCGGTGTTTCTCATTTTGTCACGTTAGCTTTCGGACCACAGGCAGGATCGCTTGTCGGTTGGTTTTTCCTTATGTCTGTACCGATTGGTGCCCCTGTGGCTGCGCTGACAGGAGCTGGCTATATGACAGTTGCTATGGGCTGGGGTGACAGTGCAAGAGTGGCCTTGGCAGCAGGCATGTTGGCAATCGGGCTATTAACCAACCTTATCGGTATGAAGGTGGTGGGTCAAGTACAGATCGCCGTTGTCCTTGCCATTCTTTCCGTGCTGGTGTTAGCTATCATAGGGGCTGTACCGCATATTGAGTCTGTGAATTTCACGCCGTTTATGCCCCATGGTTGGGTGAGTGTCGGGCGGTCGGCCGCTCTTATGTTTTGGTGTTTTATCGGCTGGGAAGCGGTTTCCCATTTATCCGA
>OMOF01000369.1 GCA_900290375.1 Candidatus Desulfosporosinus infrequens | reverse complement strand
CTCACTCCCCTAACACAGAACATCACAACTTCAGTGGGAGAATTAAAAAAAACGCTATGTGCTTCTATACCGCATGAGCGATGGATTTATATGATTATAAGCGGAGGTTAAATACGAATGGCGAAGCGTTAATCATATGAATTCAGCGCGGACTAGCAAAATGCCATACTTTCCTATATGTAAAAAAGACTTGGCGCATGCACGCCAAGTCTCAGACTGTAGACAAAAACAACACCCTTATCAATATGGTATAATATAACCATATATTGATAGGGGTGTTGTTATGTACGTCAAAAAAAGCAGAGCTTCACAGCAACAAATAAAGTTTTTATGTATAGAAGATTTGGTACCAGAAAATCACCTTGTAAGAGATATTGATAAAGCGATTGATTTTAGTTTCATTTATGAAAAAGTAAAAGGTCTTTACAGTGACATTCCTTGGGGCAAACCAGGTATTGATCCTGTCTGCCTGTTTAAAATAGTGTTTATTCAATATTTATTTGGCATACGAAGTATGCGCCAAACAATCAAGGAAATTGAAGTCAATATGGCATATCGTTGGTTTATTGGTTACGATATCGGTGAAAAAATACCACACTTCTCAACATTCGGTAAAAATTACATGAGAAGATTTCAAGGTACAACAGTCTTTGAGGAAATATTTACCCATATTTTACGCGAAGCAGTTGACTGTGGCTTTATTGACGCGAGTGCAGTTTTTATTGATGGTACCCATATCAAAGCAAGTGCCAATAAAAATAAGTCAACAAAAGAGATCGTAGAAAAACAGGCTAAAACTTATCAAAAGCAACTTGATGAAGAAATCACAAAAGATCGAGAAGATCATGGTAAAAAGCCTTTAAAAAATCATGATAACGATGACGATCCCAAACCACCAGAAAGCAAAACTATTAAACAAAGTACAACTGATCCAGAAAGTGGTCTCTTTCATAAAGGAGAGCATGAAAAGTGTTTTGCTTACGTGGCCAATACAGCCTGTGATAAGCACAATTTTATTTTAGGCTTTGAATTGAATGAAGGTAGTGTTCATGACAGCAGGATGTTTGATGGATTGTATGAAACGGTACTTAAACAGTTTCCCGAAATAGAAACCGTGGCCGTTGACGCAGGTTATAAAACCCCATGGATTATGAAACAAATCATAGATAGTCAAAGAATACCGGCTGTTCCTTACAAACGCCCTATGACAAAAGAAGGTTTTTTTAAGAAATATGAATATGTATATGATGAATATTACGATTGTATTCTATGCCCCAATAATCAAGTACTACGATATAGCACAACAAATCGAGACGGTTATCGAGAATTTAAAAGCGATCCCCAAATTTGCAAGGAATGTGACAAAATATCACAGTGTACAGAAAGCAAGGCACAGCAAAAAATGGTACAGCGTCATGTATGGGAAAGCTACATAGAGTTAGCAGAAGATTATCGTCATACGCCTAAATATCGAGATATTTACAAATTGAGGTGTCAGACTATTGAACGTGTTTTTGCTGACGCCAAGGAAAAACATGCGATGAGATACACACAATTGCGTGGTCTGCAAAAAGTAAAAATGCAGGTAACGCTTACTTTTGCTTGCATGAATTTAAAGAAGCTAGCTACTTGGAAACGGAGGAAGGGACTCCTTCCCTCTGCTGCTCAATATGTTTATGGCAAAATTACTTCTTTTATTAAAAAAATCACCTATTATGAACAAAAAAGTACTCTACGCATTGCGTAAAGTACTTTTTGTCTACGGTCTGAGGCTTGGCGCATGCACGCCAAGTCTTTTTTCGTTTTAATTTAAACCTCTTACTGGTTTCTTTTTCATCACTACAACAGAAATCGTAACAAT
>OMOF01000375.1 GCA_900290375.1 Candidatus Desulfosporosinus infrequens | reverse complement strand
GGGCAAAGGTTGGTGTGATTGAACCCGACGAGAAAACCTTTGCCTTTAGTGGCGTAGATGGAGGGGATTATCAAGACTTAAAGAGCGATGGGGATGCTCATTATGAAAAAGTCTTTGAATATGATGCCTCGACTTTTGCTCCGATTGTTGCCTGTCCTTCTAATGTCGATAACGTGAAGACGGTAGAAGCAATGAGTGGTCGCAAAATCGATCAAGGATTTATTGGTTCCTGCACAAATGGCAGGTTGGAAGATTTGGAAGTCGCGGCAAATATCTTAAAAGGACGGAAAATTGCTCCCTATACAAAGCTGATTGTGACCCCGGCGAGTCGCAGTATTTATGCGGAAGCTGTAAAAAAGGGCTTTATTGGAATCCTAGTGGAAGCTGGAGCCATCGTAAATCCACCTGGGTGCGGTTTATGCTGTGGTAGAAGTGGCGGAATCGTATCTGATGGTGAGACGGTAATTGCGACCAATAACCGAAATTTTTTAGGCAGGATGGGTGGACCAAAATCAGAAATTTTCCTCGCTTCGCCAGCAACGGTGGCAGCGGCAGTATTAGAAGGCAAAATTGTTGATCCACGTAAATATTTATAGAGACTTTGAGTTTGAACTTATTCAAAACCTCCACAAAAATCATGCATTCGCAGATTGTTGTGGAGGTTTTTGATGTATAATTTAAATGCTTCTGGGAATACTGTTGTTACAAATGTAGCAACATGATACAATAAATTCATATACTGTAGTAAATGAAAGGAGAGGTTCTTGTATGAGTATTGCGATTCGTATTGATGAAGAGCTTTATGACCAAGCTAAGCGGACGGCGTTAGCCGAATCCAGAACAGTACCTCTGCAGATCGCTTATTGGGCAAAACTTGGTAAGTTAGCATTGGAAAATCCAGACCTGCCGATTGAATTTATTAGAGATATACTAATAGCCAAAAATATGAATGAGCATGAAACGTTTAGCTTCGAAGAATGATAGAATTACTGCAGACTCCGACTTTTAAACGGGCATATAAGAAGCTTCGGGAGAATGAGCGTAGTGACGTCAATGTAGCGATACGACACATTATCAATAAGCCCGAGGCGGGAGAACTAAAAACCGGCGACTTGGCAGGCGTACGAGTGTATAAGTTCCGTATGCATGATCAACAAATCTTATTGGCATATGAGTATGACTATAAAACAATAATACTTCTTATGGCTATAGGCGTGCATGAAAATTTTTATAGGGATTTAAAAAATAGATAGACGTG
>OMOF01000379.1 GCA_900290375.1 Candidatus Desulfosporosinus infrequens | reverse complement strand
CCTGCCGGATGATTTGTTCACTGTCACTTAGTCGCGCAGGATACTTGAAGTCGGAACCTGCAGGCGGGAAGTAACCTTTGATGATGGCCACAGCCGCATTGATAATCTTAGTGGCATAGTTGCGGTCATCCAGCCCATTGGCAAATTGGTTGATTTTCTCTTGGGTCTCTTTGGCTTTTTCATTTTTGCCTTCGTGAACTTGGTTCAGTAATTGTTCCACCAGCTCCGTAAGATAATCATAGTCTACTTTAACATCCTTCACGTGTGTCATCCGCAGTTCGATTTGATAAAGAGGGATTTTCTTCTCTTTGACAATATGTGACTTGAGTTCATTGGTTAAGACTGTTGTCAACATGACTTCTTGCTCTGAAGTCATCCCCAACCTTTCTACTAGTTCATCTGGATTGTCATAGTTAAATCCGATGTTTTCACCTTCAACTTCATCGGGATCATATTGCTTTAATTTTGCCATTCCTCTGTTATACTCACGAAGCAAGTCAAGCATATCGTCCTTTTTCTTTTCAGAAGGTGGCAACTGTTGAAATTCAGTCGTCAAGCTGCTTAACTTCCCAATAACTTCTTTCACTTCGTTAAACACATCTTCAAATGGTTTCGCAATGATACCGTCTTTTTGATTAGACTCACGCTGTTCATCAACAGACAAAATGGCTGAGTCTTTATTGGCTTAAACAGCAAGGGCTTTATTCATCAACTTTTCGTTTTGCGCAGGCCAGCGGTAATTGACCACACGTCCCCATGGTTTCTCTTGCATGTCGGCAATACGATTCGTTCTGGAATAAGCTTGGATTAACCCGGCACCTTTCAGGGTTCTATCCACATAAAGAGTGTTAAGTTCAGGCGCGTCAAAACCAGTTAATAATTGGTCCACCACGATAACCAAATCCAGGAATTTTCCGTCCGTGGCTGATTTATTTAACCGTGAAGTCACGTCTTGTGTGTAGCCTGAAACATCGTCCATCCCATAAGAAGTGCCAAATTCAGCATTATAAGCTTTAATGGCATC
>OMOF01000380.1 GCA_900290375.1 Candidatus Desulfosporosinus infrequens | reverse complement strand
AAGTGGTACGTGAGCTGGGTTCAGAACGTCGTGAGACAGTTCGGTCCCTATCCATCGCGGGCGTAAGAGATTTGAAGGGAGCTGCTCCTAGTACGAGAGGACCGGAGTGGACGAACCAATGGTGTACCAGTTATCCCGCCAGGGGTATATGCTGGGTAGCTACGTTCGGGAAGGATAAACGCTGAAAGCATCTAAGCGTGAAACCAGCCTTAAGATGAGATCTCTCATAGAGCAATCTAGTAAGACCCCTTGTAGATCACAAGGTTGATAGGCCAGGTGTGTAAGTTCAGTAATGGATTCAGCTGACTGGTACTAATAGGTCGAGGGCTTGACTTAAATTAATTAGCACGTAGTGCTAATGCATTAATCCTAAATAATGCAAACTTTCTTCTGTGAGGTTTTGAAGGAACATATCTAATATGTGATCTCAAAAATTTAAAATAGATTGCGTTTAATACTGCAAATGTAGTATTAAAAACGGTATACTATTTTAAGTTGGATAATTTAAAAATCTTAATCCAGTGACGATAGCTAAGGGGTCCCACCTGTTCCCATACCGAACACAGTAGTTAAGCCCTTATACGCCGAAAGTACTTGCTTGGAAACGAGCTGGGAGGATAGGTAGTTGCTGGTTAAGGCACTCATGTTTTATGAGTGCTTTTTATTTTCCCTTAAAAACAGTGTTAAAAAAAGCACTTGACATAATAACATCAAGTATGGTATTATAAATGAGTTGCCAGTAACACTAGTAACAAAAAATAAAAAACATGTTGACATGAAGATGTAAATATGTTAAAATAAAGATCCGCTGTAACGAGCGGTGACGGTCACTGAAAGGTGATTGGGTGTTCTTTGAAAACTAAACAATGTAAGTAAGTAAAAATTTAGCCAGATGTTTGATACTCGTTTTGAGTATCAAACAAAGTTGGGTAACTTCGGTTATGCCGACAAAAACAAGTTTTTTAAAGAGCCATCAAGGTTCTCTAATATAATTTATTGGAGAGTTT
>OMOF01000381.1 GCA_900290375.1 Candidatus Desulfosporosinus infrequens | reverse complement strand
TCTGCGCTTATCCCGCTAGTTCCGTCCGTTTCATTCTCCAGCCGATTTAAATCTTCAATTTTCTTTTGCACTTGCTTGATTTGCAATTTGTAAATAGCCTCCAGTTCTACCTCGACTGGTTTTCCTGCCATGTTGCAAACCTCCTTTTGCGACTTACCCCTAACTCAGATCGTTGCTGCCGCCTATTTCCCTTTTGCAAAACCCCTGATTCCCTTTTGCTTCATTTGTGATTCAACTTGTCGTTCCATCCATTCCCTGACTTGCGCTTTTGGAAATATCTTTTTACTTCCATCTCTGAGCTTTGGAAAATCAGAACGGTTCGCATAAGCGTATGCCTTGTTCTGCCCACAACGCATATACGCTTGGAGCTCCTTAATTGTCAAATAGTCGGGAAGATCCTCGTATTGAAGAACTGGTTTTGCGGCAGTATCCCTTATTGACTGCCCTTGCAAACTTGAGACATCCATTCGCTAGCCACCTCCACTTTACAATCTTGTTGCAGCTTCTTTATCAAACTGCCTTCCGAAGATTTCGTATACTGGCACTTTGAACGCCTTAGCAATTGCAATTCTGCTGTTGTTACGGGGGTAACTTAATCCTTTTTCCCAGAGCCAATATACTTTCTGATTCGTTCCGCATTCATTTGCTGCTTCGCTTTGCGACCATCCACTTGTAATTCGCAACACCTCAAGGCGTTTGTACCACTCTAAAGATTGCATTAAATTGCTTAATGTTGTCACTGTTTCAAATCCCCTTTATAACGTATATTACGTTTAATTAATATTACCACCACCCGTCTCCCAGGACAAACACCAAGAAATCGTATATAACGTTATTTTGTGACATTCTACGCCATTATCTAACGTTTTCAAAGTTTATCACGTTATTATTGACTTATTAACGTATAGTACGTTAAAATACAAATATGGACATTAGGGGGTTTTCGAGTATGATATCGAAGGAAGAATTAGGCAAGTTAATAAAGACTGCGCGGGAAACAAAGTCAAAAGAAATCGGTAAGCGTTATACACAAAAAATGCTTTCCGAGGAAATCAGTAAATCACAGGGCTACATTGGCGACATTGAATCAGGCAGGACCTATCCGACACTAGTTGTATTGGGTGACATTGCTGTTGCTTGCGGAGTGTCTTTAAGCTTTTTCTCGGACATTGAAAAACAAATTGATGAATACGTTGCGGTCAAGCTCGGTGACTACCCTGCCGAGACCCAAGAAATAGTTAAAGACTATATACGTACAGGGAATGAGCGGTTAGATTTTCTCGGCGGTCAAGAACAGCATGATATTAGACTAGAGGGATTTCCTCGGGACAAAGAAGCTAATGCCGCCTACAGCAAGAAAGACCTGCAAGAGGCCTTCAGTGTCAGCTCTATGAGCAAAATACCTATCCTTGGTACAGTAGCCGCTGGCATCCCAATATACGCAGAGCAAAATATTTTAGGATTCGAAGAAGTACCAATGAGTCTAGTCAAAAATGGAGAGTTTTTTTTCTTGATCGTCCAAGGGGATAGCATGATAGGTAGTAGAATTTTTCCGGGTGATAAAGTATTAATCAGAAAACAGCCGATAGTTGAAAGCGGTCAGATTGCACTTGTTTTAGTCAACGGAGACGAAGCCACACTGAAACGAGTAAAGTATCTTGATGGGACAGCTATCTTATACCCGGATAATCCGAGCTATGAGCCGATGATTTATCCCGTCAGCGATATCGAAATCATTGGATACGTGGCACAGGTAATCTTTAACCCAAACGAAAAAAAATAAAGGTACCGCCCAAATAGACGGTACCTTTGATATAGATATTTTTTCATAAAAGGAGGAAAGGAAATTGGTGAAGGAGACCGCTAAGGCAAAAGAAAGTGCTCCGAAAAACGCAAATGGAGAAGGTTCTGTGTTTCAGATTAAAAGTGGAATACATGAAGGAAAGTGGATTGCGCAGGTCGCTATCGGTATGAACAAAAAAACAGGCAGGCCAAAGTATAAAAGGGTGCTGTGCAAATCCCAACCAGAAGCAAAAAGAAAAAGAAAAGAACTCCTCAAGGAGTTAGAAGAGGGAATTGATCTCCAGGGGCAGGCCAAGCTAACGCTGGAAAGTTGGATTATTACATGGATGGATCTATACAGGAAAAACGCTATAGAGTTAACTACCTGGGAAAACAACCTTCGGCAGATCAACACTCATATCATTCCTGAGATAGGACATATCTTGCTCAAAGACCTAACAACTGACGATGTCCAAAAGTTTTACAACAAAATGACAAAGGAAAAATTTGCNNACTCCTTAGTATGTGTCTATCAAAGGCGGTCGAAAAGCGCATACTAGGCTGGAACATAGCCAAAGCTACCGAGCTCCCTAAGCTTGAAGACGATGAGGCTAGGGCAATGACAGAGGAAGAAATGAATATTTTTCTTGATGAGCTCACCAGGGTTAAGGGCCCTTTCAAGACAAGAGGTGTTTGGCCAGTTATATTCCTTACTCTTCTGGGGACCGGACTAAGAGAAGGAGAAGTCCTTTCGCTCCGTTGGCCGACAGTTAATCTACGTAAACGAATTGCCAAGGTTCTGGAAACATTGGTACGCACTAAAGAGAAAGGACTAATTTTCACTGATCCCAAGACCAAGAAATCAAAAAGAGAAGTCCCGTTACCAGATGAAGTGGCTTATGCTATTCGC
>OMOF01000386.1 GCA_900290375.1 Candidatus Desulfosporosinus infrequens | reverse complement strand
CTGCTGTGGCATAGACCGCCTGGATAATAGGGCAGCTAAAATGTTGGGCCAGATCTGCCGCAGCTTGTAGGTCAGCATCACCGCTATAGAGAATCAAGGTTTGCAAGGTCATGTTTTCTACCTCCGTTGTGTTATTTCCGATTTCAGGCCACGCCCCCGGTGCGGTATTTATAGTGTCCTCATCTGCTGGGACCCCGCCAATCGTTACATTGTTTTGGAACTGATAAATATTAGAGGGGAATACTGCCCCTGCTGACCATGCGTAGGTCTGCCAGTATTTGTCCGGTGCGGAGGCTGAACCCTTAAGAGCCGTTAATACAGGAAAGGAGCCGTAAGCTCCAACCAGGTATTGTCCCGCAAGGCCCTCTCGAACTCCGCTGAAATACTCAACAATAGCCGGACTGTGCATCATAATCCACCGTGAAATATAGGGCCGTCCCCTTTGGTGTACGGAGATATTCTGCCTCCACTATAGCCTGTTTAGCGTCTGCAATTCCTTTGGCACTATTGAAATACCCCACCAATGTGGGGTCGCTCTCCCAAATTAAGACGACAGAAAGCCCCGCAGTGTGAATCGCTGATAGTTCGTTCTGAGTAATCGCTTTGCTCCACCCTTCGGTCATAAAGCCTAAGTACCTACCCACCGCTACAATTCCTGCGGTTTTTACGGCTGCTGCCGTTTGGGAAGTAAGTCGTGTCGCACAGTCCATTGCTTCCATGTGTTCATCTCCTTTATCCGGAATGCGTTACTAAATAAATGATAAGCCCTGTGGCGATTGTCAAAAGCCCCGAGATCGTAAGCGCGATCAGCCATGATGGACGACTACGCGCAGCCTCTAAAACTTGATCCAGCTTGGACTCAAGGCGGTCGAACTTTTTTCCAACGTCGGCTTCTAATGAATTTAAGCGGCACTCTTGGGCCTCATTTTTGGTCTCTAAAACGGCCACCCTTGTATTGAGTTCTTCTTGTTCACCCAAACTCTCCAACTCCTTTCATTTAAAGAACGCATAACTTGCTGCGTTCCCTGCTCACCCCCTCTCAAATCAGGGCATAAAAAAACGCCTATACTTGAGGCGTAGCTAGGATTGTGGTTGCTTGAGCCTGGGTTATATAACCCTTCGTTACACAGTTCTGGATTTGGACCTGGGTAAAGCTCGTCAGCATCCACATATTAAGTATATAATCGTACATTCTACACCCCCATCAATGTCGCAATAGCCGCTTCAACTGCCGTGAGACGATCCTGAACATCCGGTGGTTGAATCGTTACGTTGATGCTGACTGGTTGGGCCTGTTTAACTGGCGCATTGCTCACGATTTTGTACATCATGGGCTCTTGTTGTACATCCACGTATTCCGTGTCATCTAAATAGAGGCTGGTCAAACCCGGAAACGGCGAAGAATAGCCCTCGATAGGCGAACTCGCTACTGCGATTGATTGAACAATCCCTTGGGAGTCATAAAATACATACATCCTAAAACCTCCTTTACCATGCGATGACCACCGCGCCATTGCTTCCCGTAGATCCACTGGTAATGGCAGTGACGTTGTAAACACCACCATGGCCACCGCCACCCCCTGCTCCAAATGTGCCGAACGCATCTGTGACTGCGCCACCCGCCGTACCCATAAGTGCTTGTGCCGCCATTGCCCCCTGCTGTTCCTGGGTTGCCTGTAACCCCCGAGGTGCCATAGTTTGATACACCGCCAGTGCCATAAGTACCCCCAGTACCAGCAGCGCTTGTGCCCCCTGTTGCCCCTTGCGTGCCCCCAGTGGCCATAATACTCCCAAGAGTTGTCAGGCCTCCAGCAACCCCGCTCGCTCCTCCCGCGCCGATAGTTATAATGATTACTTGAGCAGGAGTTACAGATAACCACACTCCGGCGTAGCCCCCCGAACCTCCACCGCCGCCGCCACCAGTACCATAAGTGTTACTATAAGCAATGGTTCCACCCGGTCCACCACCTCCGCCACCTCCCCACGCTTTTACAAATATACGATATATTCCCGCCGGGACAGTAAAAGAGCCAGAAGACGTAAATAATTGTGAGCCTGTTTGGGCTGTTCTTACCCATGTTCCGGGTGTTCCCGTGACCGTGCATACCCACATGAGTCCTGTTTGATCAACGATAAAATCCCCGAGCAA
>OMOF01000239.1 GCA_900290375.1 Candidatus Desulfosporosinus infrequens | reverse complement strand
TTCGCTCGTAAATGCGCTCTTTCCTGTTTTTGAATATCCCCGCATATTTGACCGTCTTTCAAATTCATCCTGTACCGATACAAACTCTTCCTTATTTATAATCGGTGGGTGAGAATCCTCAACGTAGTATTGCTGAACAATCCCATTATTTTTCACACGCTTTTTGGTCAAGAAATCGACGGTATGAGTCTTTTGCAGTAGAGCCTCACCCATATATTTTTCATTCTTTAATATTGACTTTACTGTACTTGCCCACCATCTTGCCTTTCCGGCACCAGTAAGAATGCCATCGCGTTCCAAGCCTTTGGCAATCTTCAAGTCAGACTTCCCTTCCATAAACTCTCTAAAGATCCGTTGAATAACCTCAGCCTCCTCCGGCACAATGACCAATTCACCATTTTCATCTTTCGTATAGCCCAAAAATCTATTGTGGTTGACGATTACCTTGCCCTCCTGAAAGCGGTAGGCAATACCCATCCGAGTGATCTGCGATATATTAGAGCTTTCCTCTTGCGCCAAACTCCCCAGCAAAGTTATAAGGAACTCACCCTTGGAATCAAGGGTATTGACATTCTCCTTCTCGAAAAAAATAGCGATACCCTTTTCTTTTAACTGACGTACATATTGCAAAGTATCAAGAGTATTGCGAGCAAACCGACTGATGGATTTAGTGATCACCATGTCAATCTTACCTGCCATACAATCCTCGATCATACGGTTGAACTCTACACGTTTCTTGGTATTGGTCCCGCTAATACCTTCATCGGCATAAATTCCGCCGAAGGCCCACTCTGGATTCCGTTTTATATAGTCTGTGTAGTGTGAAACCTGAGCCCCATAACTGGATAACTGTTCTTCATTATCGGTTGATACGCGACAATAAGCGCCAACCCTAAGCTTTGCCGTTGCCTCAAGTCCCTGTAATTCTTGCCTCGGTTTTGCTGGAATCACTGTCACATTTGCCATTTTCAAAAACCTCCCTAAAATAAATCACGGCCTCGTTTCAAGGTGTAATTCTCCTCAAAACGAAGGCCGTTTTTCAAATGAAACTCCAATACGGTACGTTCTTTGACTACTATTTTTTCTATGATTGCTCGGTATAAGTCCTCGCTGAACTCCAAAATTCTACCACCCTGCGAATCGAGAATGGCTTCAAGTTCCAAGGTTCTGGCAATCCGACTATCCTGTTTTGCTGTTTCTGCCATCCAGATGGCCCTTTCTGTTTGTAACTGGACCAACCTGACCACGAGTTTTTCGTGGTCAGCTTTTAATAGATTATGATCTGTACCTTTTTCTTCTGTGAAAAAGAGCGCCCGTTCTTGCTGGATCAGGCTCTGAATCTCCTCATCCAACTTCTCGATGCGCTCTTGGTCAATCTCTGTAAACTTTTCACGTTTCAACTTCACCTTATAATCACCCAGCAATTTAACTCGCTCAGTTTTGAGCCGATTAAACACCCTCATGAACAGGCCTTTTATGGTCTCTTCTTTGACCCTGCCCACGTTACATGAATTTTTTCCTTCTATTAAATATGCACTACACACCCAGCAGACCGATTCAGCAACATTCCCACAATTATCTATATGCCGTTTATATGTTTTGCCGCAATGACCACATTCAATGGTGCTAGTGAAGGCATATCGTTGCAAATATTTCTCTCGATTGCCCTCCGTATTCCCTTTGGACCTCGCTCGTTCCACCATCAATTCCTGGGCCTTCTCAAAATCCTCTCTTGAAACAATGGCCGGATGGGAGTCCCTGGCGTAGTACATAGGAACTTCACCTTTATTTCGTTTCTTCTTGAAATCTTTCGTGATCGTCTTTTGTAGGAGCATACTTTTCATTTTTGATAATGTCTCGGATGGCAGAACTGGCCCATTTGGTGTTGCCGGAGATGGTTTTAATACAATCCATTCTAAGTCCTTGGGCAATCTTTGAAATACCCAGCCCTGAAAGATAATCTTTGAATATCCGCCTNNCATTAATCACAAGACTGCCGTTTTTCCCTTTGTCATACCCTAAAAACCTTTTTGTATTGATCTTAGATATCCCATCTTTAAACCGACTTTGGTAGGCCCAGCGCATGTTTTGCGAGATGGACACCAGTTCTTCTTCTGCCACCGAACTTAGAATGGAGAGCATGAGTTCGCTTTCTGCATTTAAAGTGTTGATATTTTCTTTCTCGAAGAAGATACCGACACCGATTGACTTGAGCTTACGCACTGTTTTCAAACAATCGGCGGTGTTGCGAGCAAAGCGACTGATGGACTTCGTGATGATGAGGTCGAACTTCTTATTCTCGGCATCCTTGACCATCCGTTGGAAGTCTGGTCGTTTTGCTGCGTTTTTGCCGGATAAGGCTTGATCCGCATAAATTCCTGCAAAATGCCAAGCTTGATTATCATTAATATAGACCGTGTAATGTTCCATTTGCGCTGAGAAACTATTTTTCTGTTCGGCCTGATCCGTGGATACCCGTACGTATGCGCAAACTTTAAGTTTCTTTTCTTCAAGAACTGCCGCGTGAATCGTTCGTATTTTTTTCATGTGGCTCCTTTCCGTCACTGTTGGTATTGTGACGTTAAGTCTGCTGGAACATATTACTAATAAAAAACATCACAACACCGTGAGATTGTACCGGTGTTGTGATGTTAGCTCTGTGTGGGCTGATTAGCAAGTTAATTGTTTAGCAATAAATCAAATTAACAAAACTCGCCCAAAATGCTCAACATTGTTAATTAGGAGCAACTGTAGAAGTAGTTGATGTAATTGCGCTTTCGATAGCGTCCTCTTGT
>OMOF01000256.1:1209-1415 GCA_900290375.1 Candidatus Desulfosporosinus infrequens | reverse complement strand
ATATGCCCTAGAGGCAATCATATTGATGATGATATTTCGATGTATCCATGATGTTATACTTGTTCCTTGAATAAACATGAGTGTGATGATTGATAAGTATGTGACTTGTTTGTGAAACTCTTTACTTGTATGTTTATTCTAAAGAGTCCCTGGTCAGAGTTTATGTGAGGACACACATGAATATTAGACCAGCACATGTATTTGGT
>OMOF01000256.1:0-1199 GCA_900290375.1 Candidatus Desulfosporosinus infrequens | reverse complement strand
CGTAGCGTTCAAACGTATGTTTCTCTCTGCATAATGTGTACGCCTATTATCCTTAGACCTGAGATTGTCGTTTGTACTCAAGATGTGGATTGACCTACTTAGGGGCTGTCAAACGCTACTCCGTAACTGGGTAGTTATAAAGGTAGCTTTCGGGTTTGTCATGAAGCATGCTGTGAGGCATTGTCAGTCAAGATGGGATTTGCCCCTCTCTAACCGAGAGAGATATCTCTGGGCCCCTCGAGTGATCGGATCCAGAAATGCATGGCCGTGCTACTTAAGGTTAAGAGTTAACCTAGTAAGGGATTCCGAATCACAGATCGAGAAAGAGAGGTCAGCTTGGAGCATGACCGAATATCGTGAGGCAAAGGGATTGGCATGTACGTGACATTGTGATGGTTCGTCCGATATGATCTTTGTGTACGTTTAGGAGTTGGCACGTCTTGCTAGAGGCCGCTACCAACTAGTATCCGAGTAGGAGTACTCGGGATATGTCTAACCGTACGTGAACCTATAGGGTCGCACACTTAAGGGATTGGAGCCTGATTCGAATTGGATTCGAATCGGATCAGGGCACTGAGTCCTAATGGGCCTCTAAGTCGTAGAAGCCCATGGAGGGACGTCTATATAAAGGAGGGTGGGGCGCAGGGTGCAAGCTGACCAGTTTTTCGAGCTACCACAAACCCTAGCCGCCGTCTTCCCACGCCCGAGTTGTTCGAGCGGACCTAGCAGTCCGGCGAGCGACGCTTCTTCCCGTACGTGTGGATACCTTGGAGACGCCGCACCTGCAGCGTTAGGACGACCCGCACACGAGGAACGTTGGTGGGAGCAGCGATCGAGACGAGGAAGTGTACGACTACTCCGCATCGACTAGCTGCATCGAGTTCCGCACCTGCGCGACTAGTGGTAATCCCGTGATCTATAACTGCAGTGATCTTGTTTTGCGCGGTAGAAATTTTGATTTGTGCTAGCGTAGCCTTCCGCGTAGCCCTTCAGTGGTATCAGAGCCATTGCTGTGGATGTTATAGATTCGGGGTGTGCATATATGATATGCAGATTGGTATGATCGATGTGATCGGTTGTACGGGTCTGGTCGGAGGATGATCTGTGATCTATTTTCCGTGATGTTGCTAAGGTCGTGGAACAACCTATCCCTATCGGTCGGATTCGCCACCGGGGTAGACAGTGACACGTAAATCCGG
>OMOF01000823.1 GCA_900290375.1 Candidatus Desulfosporosinus infrequens | reverse complement strand
AAAACATCTAATACACTTGAGTTTGAGCCATGAATCTGCTGCAGAAGATAATTTCCTCTTATGAAGATTAGCATTATGGTTAATATAAGTCAATATAGTTATTACTCGTCGATATGGACACAATCAAATTATTGTATGATAAATTCTTTGAACATTTAATTTTTAGGTTTGTAATCAAGTGGATTGTGAAAAAGATTGATGTATATCCTCTCAACCAAATACAATAGCCTCCTAGACATCAAATTTTCATGGTATAAAAAAGCCAGCGACTAGACCTAATGGCTTGTCGCTGACTTTTCCACCTTTTTTTAAAAACTATAGACTGTGTTTCGATACCATTTCTTTCCCGGCTTCCTGAAGAGCATCTAGTTTGTACCGTTTATTTTTCTGCGTGATTCCCATAAAGTCAAACTTTTCAGCTCTGACATGGGTAAAGAGTCTCTCCATTGAGGTAAGACAAGAGGTTAGTCCATTACCGCTACCACCTGCCGCAGCTACGGCTATGACAGGTTTTCCCTCAAACAATGTTTTGCCTTTTTTTAATGCTTCACAACGTCGTAATCGATCTGTAAAATTTTTGGCTGATTCACTCATTTCTCCAAAATAAACTGGTGTTATCAAGATAAAGGCCTCGATATCCGCCATAGCTGCGTGTACTTTTTGGAAATCATCTTTTACTTGACATTCATGTTCACTACGACAGGATCCCCATCCATTGCCACAGGCTTGACAGTGACCGATCTGTTGCTGATTGAGGTTCACCATAATGACATGTGCACCGGCCTCTTCAGCTCCTGTTTTAGCGGCGTTAGCACAGGCTGCTGTCAACCCATCTATATTCGGGCTGCTAGTAAAAATCATCACGTTCATCTTTTTCAATCCTTTATCACTTTCAATATTAAACACTCCCATTGTATCAGGAAAATAATGTTCATGGAAGTACATTATTGTGAAAAAACAATCCTGCAATAACTACCGTGGAGATGAAAGACCTATTCATAAGAGCTGACACGCCCTGATTGCATCAGTTTTAAAAAAAATTACTATACAAATAATATACACCTGCAATTCCGGCTGGTATTGCACACGCAATAATGAAAGCAAATATCGTTGGTTTAATTAAATCCCTCCACACACTATAGTTAGACATAACCCTCTCACCTCGCCTATAGTCTATCAAGTAACTATTTTTCTTATCCTTTGACTTGTCCAATCTTCAGGTTTTTATTTTTCCCAACACCTTTATACTGACGATTCCGTCCTTTATGTATTAGAAAAACCGACTCGTGTCCGCTCTCTGTTCACAAGCCGGTTTTTATCTACCAGTCAGACCCCATCCGCTGATGAATAAATAATATTCTCTATTATGAGCAGAAAGATACAGCTGAGGACTTAATTAATCTTCCTATATCTCATTTATAATTCCTTTATTATGAAACACATCATCTACTTCTAACGTAAGAGTTCCTCCTTTAGCATTTTTGCGCCCATTAATACCATACTGCGGAGTTGTGTGATCGTTATTACCAGCTTATTTGAACCCTGTTATTACGTTAAACACTTTTAGATTTCCCTTATCTAAACCTTCCTACTCATTTTAAATTTTCTTTTGTACACAGTCAAAAGGTTAAAAATCTTTAAAAACGAGGTATCCAATCCTCACCTTTATGACATAATATATAAAGTTTTAGTAATAATCTTAGATAGAGGGCAGAGGCTGATGCATGAGTATCCAACAACTGTATAACACCGCGGACATGTCTATCTCCACGCTTCAATTTCCGGAACTGCTATTTGTTGAAGATCAGTTGCAGATCGTGCTTAGTAAAGCCGATGGTCTCATTCAACAAACCTGCGTTAGTCTGTTGCAATCTGGTGGTAAAAGAATCCGACCGCTTCTTACTCTTTATAGTGGTATGTGTTTTTCTCCCTTAAATCCATTGATGATCCAAGCGGCTGTAGCTGCAGAACTTATTCACATGGCTTCTCTTATTCACGATGATGTGATCGACGAGTCGGCTACCCGACGAGGAAAACCGACCGTCAACTCCCTCCATGGGGATCATGCAGCCATTCTGACCGGGGATTACCTATTTGCGGAAGCCTTTAATATCCTCTCTACGCATCAATTGCTCAATTGTATGAAATACCTCGTCGAAGCAATCCAAGCCATGTGTGACGGAGAGGTGAATCAAGCAGGTGAACAATTTTCAATTTTAGTTGGAACACAACATTATTTTAACCGAATTGCCAAAAAAACAGGAATTCTTCTGGGGGCCTGTTGTCAAGCGGGTGCTATCCTTGGAGGTGCTGATTCGAATGATTTGGCTCTCATGCGTGACTACGGGTTAAACATCGGCTATGCCTATCAAATCACTGATGACATTTTGGATATCAGTGGGGATACAGAATCGCTTGGGAAACCTGTTGGAGCCGATCTTATTAATGGAAACATAACTCTCCCAATCCTTTATCTCTTGGATGACCCCATTTATGGAAACTGGTTAGCAAAAATTATGCAAACACGTAAGATCTCACGTCAAGATCTGCAAAGCATTAAAGAAGCTCTTATTAGTTCAGGATGCATCGAGCAAGCCTATGCAACAGCTGCTCAATGTATCTGTAAGGCCAAAGCTTGCTTGGATGAAATTCCTGGGGGCCTTTATCAATCGACCCTTATGAATTTGCCTGATTCGATCTTACAACGTACAAAATAGGTACATAACCCGAAGGGACCAAACTGGCAATTGTAATCAGCCAATCTTGGTCCCTTGTGATTTTTTCTAATGATATTACGTAAATTATCTCGACTATTTTTAAAGAGACCTATTTTTTCTCATTTGGCAACACATCCAGTACAGAAGATTAACTCCTAACCCGCTCCCCCTTATCAGTTGCTTCGTGATGGAGCGAATATCCGTGTCCATGCCTTTTTCGTCGGACAAATACATGGCAAGAAGTCCTTGGACAACCGCCCGATGAAACTTCGGATGATCCAGGCTCTCCGTCTGCGTTAAGGAATTTTCTACAAACTGATGCAACCGCTGAAACGTCATACCCATATGTTCATAATACGCGACAAAATTCAACTGACTTGTCTCCCTGTCTTCGCGTAGATCGATGAAATAATCCAATAAGATATGGAGACCACATATCCACGGAAAATAGGCTTGACTAATCGCCTGTACTTGCCTGGTCGTCAATTGGGGATTAAAGGCAATAGCATAAAGACAGAAAATCCCTAAGGTTGACCCTGTCGCAGCGGCAAATTCCCAAGGCTTTATCTCAGGATATTCCCTTAATTGAGGGTTGATCCAATTTAGCATCTTCGCTTCCCGTTCTTCCAGCGCCAGGTGTTTGTAAGTTTGTAAGTGGGAATAGAGTCGTGCAAACTTAATAGCCTCTTCTTGGACTAGATTGTATGATGGTAACTTTCTAAGGCTTTCTTGGCAAGTCGTCACCAACTGTTCTAGATACCCTCCATCCTCTCGATAAGGATAATATAAATAATAATCTGATGGGACTGTGTCAGGAATTAAGGCTTCTTGCATGGCTAAATGCAACTGCGCAAAGGCCAATTCATCTTGGACTTCGAGGCTATCGACCAAATTATCAAGATAATCACTCATGGTTTGATACGCGACAATAAATCGAACTGCTTCAACCTCATTTACGCCTGGATAAAGCGCGAAAATACTTCCCCCTTGGCAATGAAATGTTTTCGAGCGAATACTCTCTGTCGCTTGCTGGCTTAGGTTGGTATCAGGTAACTGCACGGCTATCTGTTGCCATCTATTTAATTCTTGTTTAACGAGCGGAAAAACTTTCGAAACAAAAGAATAAATTAACCTTCCACGATTCATGGGTAGGACAACCACTGTCTTCATAACCTAATTTCTCCTTCATTCGTGCCAATGGTGGTTTTCTTCTTTATAATAGTGTTGCCAAAAATGGCTCCCACTCAACCCCCCTATTACGCTATTTATAATCTACCGTCGCTGCTTTTAACTTCCCATTATTTAACATGCATAATTCATCTTCAACGAGGCATTCTATAAATGTCGTTTAAATAGTACCGAGAGGAGAATGATTATGACCACTTCAATGCCTGAATTAACCGCCAAAAATTTAACCATCTTAAATGATCAACTCGGGGCTGAAGCTTTATTAGTCCATAAGTTTGCCCAAGCCTCACAATCTGTCAAGGATCAAGCTATCAGTTCTCAACTTTCTTCCATTTCTGCGCAACATCGTAAACATTATGATACCCTACTCAATTATCTGAATGCCCATCAGTAAATTTGGAAAGGACGGGATCAAGTTGAATATGCAAAATACGATGTCAGAACAAGAAATTTTAGCTGACTTATTGACAAGTGAAAAACATTCTACTGCCACATACAATACATTTATTACTGAATCAACATGTGCTAATTTAACGCAAAACTTAAAAAGTATCCTCACAGAGGAACATAGTATTCATGAAAACCTTTACAATATCATGAACCAAAAGGGCTGGTATCCAACGACGGACGCTGAAGCTCTTGAAGTTCAAAAAGTTAAAGGAAGATTCAAACCACTGCAAGGGTAAGGTAATTGTAATTTAAAAAGATGGAGCCAAAACAGGCTCCATCTTTTTTGATTTTTTCTCAGATGGTAATCCATCAGAAATAAAATTTATAAAATTACTCGATTTTCACGTTCTTTACTTCTTCTTTTTTCTCTTCTTTTTTCTCTTCACCTTCACTTGCCGATTTAAATTCTCTTATCCCTTTACCTAAGGCTTTCCCTACGTCAGGTAACTTACCTGGCCCAAAAATAACCAAAGCAATCACAAGAAAAATTCCTGCTTCTAACGGAGAAAAAAGTCCAAATGTAGTAAGCATAATCGTCCCACCTCCATTATTATAGTACCCTGATTGAAAAGTTGAGCGTTCAACTCTTATTATTAGCAAATCAAGCTCAAGCCTATACTACCGTATAGAAGGACGACACGCAATATGTTTTTTATGGGAATACAAAAAAGTCTGTTTAGAAGCAATAGATGAACCCAATAAACCTTAAAGTTTATTGGTCGCTTCATCTACAGTCTCCTCATCTATAGTCTCCGTTTCTACAGTCTCCTCTTCCTTGACCTTGAAAAGTTCTTCGTATCCGAGATATAATGTCCAGATTACATCCCATAGTTCTCCATGTGCATCAGTTACTTTAATTCCGAGTTCTTTGGCTTCCCGACGACCAATCGGATATCCATGAGAATAGTATCCTTCAGTTAAAGCCTGTGTTACGATTGGAACCCGTTCCAGGTCATCTTTTAGCATATAGTTCGATAATAATGTTTCTGCATATTGCTGAGATGCCTTGATGGTTTTTTCGTAGTCCCCAATAAGCCACGGGTCCAACTTGTTTAACAACGGAGTTACCATAAAGGATGCAACTTCCGGGTCAGAACTATTGGTAATAGAGCGTTGCAGATAATCTAAGCAATGCCAAACCGCTTGCACAGGTACCAATATATCTTTATAAACCGGATGTATGACAAGAGGATCAATGGGTCCAAGTTCGGAGATCGGCCCCATAACAACTTCATCTGCTCCGAGCACAAGCATTGAAGCTGCCGATTTGGCAACAAACGGAACAATGACGGCGAACTCATCGCAGAACTCTCGGATCAACGTTACCACTTTATAAGGTGTATCCACCGCTCCTCCATAACTGTGCAAGAAGAGATCAATCTTTTTAGTGTGACCCATTTCCTTCAGTTGTTTATAGAGGGGAACTATAATAGTGTCATCTAGGGGCGTATGGGAATAATAAACTAAGACTTTGGAACCTCGCAATTGTTCTAATCGTTCAATAAAACCAATCCGTTCATCTGCATTCAAACCAAGTCCCCTCCCAGCCCATTCCTTATAAGCCATAATATTCCAAGTGGGCTTTTAGGGTGAGTCTTGGGAGTACCTTATTTTTCTTTTTTTCCAAATTATTAACTAGCTACTGATCCATACAAACGAAAGAAAGAAAGAATGAAAGAAGGACTACCTTGGAACGAAGGAAAAAGTTACGAAGGCTTTTTGGGAATATCCACTTTTACACCTGCTTGGTCATGGCAACTCTGGCAATACGCCTCTCCGCCTAGCCCTTTCTTTTCATGACAAGTATAGCATTGTTTCCACGGTTGCTGGTTATTTAAAACGGCATACCCATGCCCATTGGGTCCATGAATCCAAGTATCCTTAGACACCCCGTTATGGGGATTTGTCGGATCGCGATTTTGAGAGATAACAAGCACTGCTACCAAGGCAGCCAATAAGCTGAACGTAATGAGTGTTCTTATGATGCGTTTGCGCTCCATACAAGAAAGCACCCCTTTAACTAAGGTTTTTCACTCTTTAGAGCAACCCGACATAATTTCAAAACAAATACCAGAATAACAACTAATATCAACTTGTTTTCAAAAGAAAACATCCGATCGAACATCGTGTATTGAACTTCGTTAAAGTGTCTTCAGGACTGTACGAGCCTGTTCCAGCGTATAATCGATGTCTGCATCTGAATGAGCCGTCGATAAAAAGACTGCTTCAAATTGACTAGGGGCTAAGTAGATGCCATGTTCCAACATTCCGCGGAAATACTTGGCAAATCGCTCTACGTCCGATGTGCACGCACTGGCATAATCTCTAACTGATTCGTCAGTGAAAAAAGCAGAAAACATAGCGCCGATGGAATTGACCCAAATAGGAAGTCCGGCCTCTTGGGCAAGCTGCTTTAACCCTTCAGCCAGTCGAATTGTTTTATTTGCTAACGCTTCATAGGTGCCTGGTTGCTGTAACAATTTCAAGGTCGCTAACCCAGCGTTCATCGCCAACGGATTACCAGAAAGGGTTCCAGCTTGATAGATAGGGCCACTAGGAGAAATTTGTTCCATAAAGCAGCGTTTACCTCCGTATGCTCCCACTGGAAGACCTCCTCCGATCACTTTACCTAGGCAAGTCAAATCTGGATCGATTCCGAAAAAGCCTTGTGCGCCTCCATAACTAACTCTAAAACCGGTCATCACTTCGTCAAAGATTAGTAATGTTCCGTACTCTTTCGTTAATTGACGAACTCCTTGTAAGAACCCTTCGTCCGGTAAGACAACACCCATGTTCCCAGCGACGGGTTCGAGAATTACGCAAGCGATCTCTTCCCCTTCACGTTGAAAGATTTCTTTTAAACCTTCAAGATCATTAAAACGAGCCGAAATTGTGGATGAAGCAGTTTGTTCAGTAACCCCTGGAGACGTGGGAACACCAAAGGTCAGAGCTCCACTACCCGCCTTTATCAGCAGTTGATCCGAGTGCCCGTGATAACAGCCCTCAAACTTAACAATTTTCGACCGCCCAGTGGCACCACGCGCTAAACGCAAGGCACTCATGGTAGCTTCCGTCCCGGAGTTAACCATGCGGATCATATCCATGGAAGGGTACGCCTTCAGGACTTCTTCAGCTAATACGGTCTCTACTTCCGTAGGAGCACCGTAACTCGTCCCTCTCTCGGCCACCCGTTTGATTACCGCAACCACGTCCGGGTGAGCATGACCAACAATCAATGGTCCCCACGAACCAACAAAGTCCAAGTAACGGTTGCCATCGATATCCCAGATGTGGGCTCCTTCACCTCGGTCTATGAATACCGGGTCGCGCCCTACAGATTTAAAGGCCCTTACCGGCGAATTCACACCACCAGGAATGACCCTCTGAGCCACAGCAAAGGCTTGTCGGCTTTTTTCATCCTCAAAACTCAAGCGAATGTCCCCTTTCTTAGTAGTCTCATCTTCTAGGAAATATTGCATACTGCTCTTCTTTAATTCGGCGGTACTAAAAAGCATGGAATACGTCTTTACTCCTGTTGTTACGGAAATTCTCTTCATGACGTCCTCGCAATCTTCCATAGTTCGTCCGTGAACCATGGTAAAGAGGTTGTAAGGCCAATCGGGTAACGTCGGTCTTTGGTAACAGTGGCTCACTTCCTTGAAACGTGCCATAGTTTCTCCAACCTCTGCAGCCAGTTCTGGATCAACCTGCCAAACACCCATAGCATTGGCCACGAAGCCAGCTTTTTGATGCCGCAGTACTGCCCCGAAACGTCGTATGACTTCTACCTCCAATAATCGATTGGCACAAGAGATAACCTCTTCTACCTGCCACTGAAGAGTTTCAGCGAGTACTGTAAAAGGAGTTGGGGAATCCGGCAGATTCCCTTGCAGTACTTGAATAAGCGCTATATCCTCATTAGTTAAGTCATAAGGAGAGACATCTTTGCTCCTCTGCACAACGCGCAAATCAGTGTCTGCAAATATGTCGCCGCCTTCTTCCAATGTGTCCTCATCTGTTAAATCAAAATTAACGTTGATCTTAAATAGCCGAGTGGCAGGAAGGCTAAAGACATCCGCAACTCCCGAGACCTCACGAATGTTTTGAAGTATGCTTTCAGCTAAGGCCTGTGAGCGAGCTATGAGGGTAAACCAGACATTATACTCGTGATTGCGAATATAGTTGTGAGTCACTCCAGGAATTTTCTCTAAAAGTTTCGCTAAGATGGGAATCTTCGCTTCAGGAACTTTGCTTGTACATAGGGTGCTATAGTATCCTAAGCGGCGAGAATCAAAGACACCACCTAAACGACGAATAATGCCCTCTTGCCGAAGACATTGAATCCGTTGATAAGCATCTGTTTCTGTCGTTCCCACGGCTTCGCCCAGACTCTGGTAGGGATGAAGCGCGATTGGAAAACAATTTTGAATGGCATTTAGTAGGGCCCGATCGGTTGAATCCATACTAGAACCCCTTCCTTCCGTGATACAAGCACCACGGTTCCTCAGCCATGTAATCCCCTTCATTGTAATAAGCAGCTCGCGCCCGGCAACCTCCACAGGCCTGCTTATACTCACATGTTCCACAATCGCCTTTATAATCGAGCGTTCGTAAGGTCTTTAACACTTCATGATTCCGCCAAATTTCGTCAAACGGAGTCTCACGAACATCTCCTAACGGGATATTCAGATAAGCACAGGGTTGAACTTGCCCTTTCGGTCCAATGATGCAATAGCTTGTCCCTGCCAAACAACCGCGACTAAAGCGCATATTAACCCCCATTTGTTTGGCAATACGCATAAACTGAGGGGCACAAGTTGGCTTTAGTTCTATATCGACGGTTTGCTGTTTTTTCATAATTCGAGTTAGGACTTCCTCATAGGCCTCCGCCTTTAGAGTCTCTTCCTCAATCGAAACGGCTCGACCGGTCGGAACAAGGAAAAAGAAATGGTGAGCAACCGCGCCCAGCTCGACCGCAAAATCCGTAATCGCTTCCACTTCATTAGCATTCCAATCCATTATCGTCGTATGAATTTGGAACGGGAGACCAACTTCTTTACAGATCTTCATGCCTCGAACCGCTCCATCCCAGGCACCTGGAAATTTACGAAATTCATCATGCTTTTTTTTGTCCAAAGAGTCTAGGGAAATGCCCATTCCCATGGCACCAGCCTCTTTAAGTTGCCGGGCCAAGTCTAACGTGAGTAGAGTGCCGTTGGTCCCAAAAACAGGGCGTAACCCCAAAGACGTTGCATGAGAAACCAATTCAACGATATCCGTCCTCAGCAGAGGTTCTCCCCCACTAAAAATCATAATTTTAAAACCAGCTTTAGCAATCTGCTCTAGCAAGGTCCTTGCTTCAGTGGTACTGAGTTCATCCTCAGCTTTACAGCCAGCGTCACGATAGCAGTGGTCACAGTACATATTGCAGGCATTTGTCGTATTCCAGGAAACTATCATACGTGCCCCCCCTCTCTAAGCCAGCGCGCTACATCTAAGGCATGATACGTGATCAGCAAATCCGCGCCTGCGCGTTTCATACTCACCAAAGCCTCTAGGACAATTCGTCTTTCATCAATCCACCCCTGCGCTGAGGCTGCTTTCACCATTGCGTACTCTCCACTGACGTTATAGGCGACAACTGGCACTCCGAATCTCTCTTTAGTACGATAAATAATATCTCCATACGCGAAGGCCGGCTTCACAATAATTAAGTCGGCTCCCTCTTCAATATCTAGTTCAGTTTCCAGCATGGCTTCGTTACCATTCGCTGGATCCATCTGATAGGTTCTACGATCTCCGAATTGAGGTGTAGACCCTGCCGCATCACGGAAAGGACCGTAAAATCCGGAGGCTACCTTGGCTGAATAGGCCATGATCGGGATCTGAGAGAATCCCTCTTTGTCTAACACTTCCCTAATGGCAGCAACTCGCCCATCCATCATATCCGACGGGGCAACCATATCCGCACCAGCGCTTGCATGAGAAAGAGCCGTCTGGGCAAGTAACTCAAGCGTCGGGTCGTTCAGAATTTGCCCATTTCCAATCAACCCACAATGCCCGTGATCGGTATATTCACACAGGCAGACATCTGTGATGACATAGAGTTGAGGAAAATGCTTTTTGGCCAAGCGCACGGCCTCCTGAACAATCCCATGCTCATGGTAAGCCCCTGTCCCGACACTATCTTTACTATCGGGAATTCCGAATAACAAAACCGCGGGGATCCCTAGCTTTACGACGTCTCCAAGCGCTAATACAAACTCATCCAAGGAAAAATTAAAGACGCCTGGCATAGAAGAAATCTCCACCTTCTTTTTCTCTCCAGGCATAACAAACATGGGGTAAATTAAATCCTCAACTCTGACATAGTTTTCTCGAACCATGCTTCGTATCGCCTCATTGACCCGTAAACGACGCGGGCGCCTCTTTAGTTCCATTCTAAGTGCCTCCTTGTGTGCAAATGGGGACGGTTCTTGGTTGCATTAATAACGTAAATTTCATTTCCATGCAAGTAGCGTGCAAGTAGGGACGGTTCTTTTTTGCATACTGTAAGTGAACCTTGCGCATCTCAATTTCATTTCCGTTATTTGAGTCCAATCTCCTCATCAGTCAAATAGCAAGCAGGGTCCGATTCCCAAAAATCACCAGTAACGGCTTCTGCACGTGTCCGGAAGTTACCGTTACACATGTCTAGGTATTGACAAGCCGCGCAACGTCCTTTGAGCAGGCCCTTGCGATCTTTGAGTCCCGCCATGATGGGATGGGACACATCGGACCAGATCTCTCCAATTTTGCGTTCGCGGACATTTCCAAACGAGATATGCTGGGTAAATTGGTCAGGATGCACGTCTCCCATTGGATCAATTTCTCCAAAGGCTATACCTGAACGGTTGCCCCCATTGAACCCGATAAGGCTCTTGATCTTTTCTGCCCTAGCTGGATCCTCTTTTAACGCTTGGATGTACATATAAACGCCATCGCAATGGTTATCTACCGTAAGGATTTCCTTTTTCAAACCACGTTCTTCAAAATCCCGAGTTCTGCGAATTATCGTATCCATTGCTTGACGGGATTCTTCCCTTGTCACATCTTCTGCAATCATTTGGTTACCTCGGCCTGAATAGACCAAATGGTAGAAGCAGACGCGATCAATCTTCTCTGCTTCAATGAAATCGAAGATCTTGTCCAGTTCTTTAATATTATGGTGATTAATTGTAAAACGAAGTCCTACTCGTTGGTCTACGGTTACACAGTTTTGAATCCCTTGCATTGCCGCCTGAAAAGCTCCTTCTTTACCTCGGAACTTGTCATTGACATCTGCAAGCCCATCAAGTGAGATGCCGACATAGGAGATCCCAATGTCTTTGATGCGCCTAGCAACTTCAGGCGTTATTAGCGTACCATTAGTTGAAAGCGTGGCCCGTAGTCCTTTCGAGATTGTATATTCGGCAAGTTCAAAAAAATCAGGACGAATTAAAGGCTCCCCTCCTGAAAAAAGTAGCACGGGAGATTTGAATTCAGCCAGATCATCGATAAAGTGCTTTGCTTCTTCGGTAGTCATTTCCCCTTGATATTTTTGTGAATCTGACTCCATATAACAGTGTGCACATTTTAAGTTACACGTCTTAGTTGAATTCCAGACAACAACAGGACCAGAACCTATTGTCGTTCCATTTCGCGCACCGTGAGAGTCTTTATTATAGCGCAGAGAGTCTCCGAAATATTCGGTATCAAATAAAAGCTTTGTGACGCTAATCATGTTTTATTTCCCTCCAGATAATGCTTCAACCAATCCAGCTATTGTGTATTGAGCTGCTTCTTTGAAAATCGTCAGACCAAGTTCCTGTGCCGTTGCACTTGTAATAGGTCCGATAGAATAAAGCAAGACATCCTCGAGCAAGGAAATATCTCCCTCTAAGAGCGTTACAAAATTTCGCACGGTTGAAGAGCTTGTAAAGGTAACCGTATGGATCTCTTTTTCGCGAAGCATATGTTGCAATTCTTCACGGTTAGCGCCACCGATTACCGTCTTATAAGCTGGCACGTCCCAGACTTCCACACCTCTAGCCTTCAGGGCTTCTGGCAATATATCACGTGCTTCTTCGGCCCTAGCCAGTAATACCCTTTGACCGGACAAAACACGGTTTGATAAACCTTCAATGATTTTCTCTGCTCGGAACTCCTCCGGTACAAAGGCAACTCGTAGCCCTCTTTTCTCTAAAGCCGCTTGAGTTGCTGGACCAATGGCGACAAGTTCAAGTCCAACCAAATCGCGAACATCTCGCTCTTGAAGCTTAAGCTCAGCAAAAAAAGCTTCAACTCCGTTAACACTGGTAAAGATCAGCCATTCAAATTTTTTCAAATTTTCAATTGCTTTAATTAAATAAGACTTGTCCGAAGGAGGGGCAATTTCAATCGTCGGAAATTCCCAAGCTTCTCCTCCTAACGATTCAATCGCCTGAGACAACTCGCTTGCCTGATGGCGCGCCCGAGTCACGATGATTCGTTGACCAAACAATGGTTTATTTTCAAACCACTGGAGTTTTTCCCTTAGAGAAACGACTTCACCGACAATAATAATGGCTGGATTTGTAAAGCCTTGTTCTTTAACCTCTGTCGCAATAGTACCCAGTTGCCCCACGAGCGTACGTTGTTCTGGTCTAGTACCCCATTGAATAATAGCGACTGGAGTCGTGGGCTTTTTACCATTTTCGATCAATTTTTGAGCAATTAGGGGAAGGTTTTGCATGCCCATGAGGAAAACCAGCGTCCCGTGCGATAGCGCGAGGTGGTCCCAGTGAATGGTTGTCTCGTTTTTGGTTGGATCTTCATGTCCGGTGATGACCGCAAACGAAGTTGTTAAATCTCGGTGCGTCACTGGAATACCTGCATAAGCTGGCACTGCAATTGCGGAGGTGATACCTGGTACGACCTCAAACTGAATACCCGCCTCAAGTAACGCTTCTGCCTCCTCGCCTCCACGACCAAAAACAAAAGGATCCCCCCCTTTTAAACGGGTCACGATTTTCCCTGCGAGTCCTTTATCCACCAGCAGTTGGTTAATCTCTTCTTGTCTAAGGGTATGACGATCCGGAGATTTTCCTACATAGATCAATTCACAATCTGGGCGAGCTAACATTAATAGACGCCTTGAAGCTAGGCGGTCATAGACTAATACATCTGCTTTGGCAATACATTCCGACCCTTTAATAGTTATCAACTTCGGATCACCTGGACCGGCACCCACTAAATATACATATCCCTTAGTCAAACTGAACACTCCTATTCAATCATCTTACAAAGCATAGTCCCTTACGTTCGTATTTCCGCTAATATCTCCCTAGCTCCTAAGTCAATTAGACGACAGGCCACATCAAAACCTACCTCTTCAGGATCAGTGCCTTTGACTTCCGCTTTAATCAAGCGAGCCCCATCTAAGCTCGCCACCATCCCACGCAGAATAATCTGTCCTTCGACCACTTGTGCTAAAGCTCCAATGGGGACTTGACAGCCACCTTCAAGTTTGCGCATCAGAGCACGTTCGGCACGTACAGCTTGTTCTGTATCATCATGGTTTAACCGAGCTAATAACTCATGTATGTCTGAACGATTCTCTACAATTTCAATAGCAATTGACCCTTGTCCGACTGCAGAAAGCATCATTTCTTCAGACAGAATTTGAGTGATTCTCTCATCCCAACCTAGCCGTTTCACGCCAGCAGCAGCAAGAACGATCCCATCCATATCGGACTCCAGCAACTTTTTCCAGCGGGTTTGAAGATTCCCACGCAAATCCATAAATTCAAGATCCGGACGATAGTGTTTAAGCTGTGATTTCCGACGCAGACTGCTTGTCCCAATGATGGAGCCGGCAGGCAGTTCTTCAAGAAGGATTCCATTCTTGCTTAAATAAACGTCCCTAGGTTCTTCCCGTTCGCAAAAGGCGCTAATTGTTAACCCTATGGGTAACATGGTCGGCATATCCTTAAGGCTATGAACAGCCATGTCAAGTTCATTAGACAGAAGGCCGTGTTCCAGCTCCTTCGTAAATAATCCTTTATCTCCGATTTTAGAAAGGGGAACATCCAAGATCTTATCCCCTTTTGTTTTCATAGAGACAACCTCAAATCTCATATGAGGATAATTAATAGTTAGTTGATTTTGTACCCACTCGGCTTGCCACATTGCTAGTTGACTATCCCGAGTCCCGATCCGAATATTCTTCATTCTGCCCTCCTATGATGATGCACTTGTCCTGAATTCTGATTTACCGTCAAGCTCGTCCGTTTGGCTCCTTCTTCGACATCTAAATCAAAAAGGTTTTGCAAAATTTCTGTGTAGAGATGCCCTTGGCTTGTAGTAGCATACTCTTTGAGATTCGTAATGGGCTGATGCAAGAGATGGTTAACGATGGAATTAGCCATTGCTCGGATAATTTTTTCTTGTTTTGGGGTTAACTCTCCTAAATGCTCAAAGGCACGCTCAACTTGTCTTTCTTTAATTTTTTGCCCTTTTTGCTGTAAAGCTAAAATTGTTGGTACCACAAACAAAGAGTTATGCCATTTAAGAAAAAGCAGCATCTCCTCTTCAATAATCTTTTCAGCGTTGACTGCCGCAATTTCACGTTCTTGATGATGACGGTCAACCACCCCCCGCAAATCATCAATGTCAAATAACGTAATAAAAGGAATCTCCCCCACATCAGGGTGAATATCACGCGGCACCGCAATATCAATGAGAAGCATAGGACGTCCCTTGCGGTTGGTCATAATCTCCTGCATGCGCTCCGGCAACAAGACAAAATGTGTCGAAGCCGTTGCCGAAATTACAATATCAACTTCCTCAAGGTACTGATTCATATCATCAAAACGCACCGCCCGCCCAGAACATTCCTCGGCCAAAATAACTGCTTTATCATAAGATCGGTTAGAAACTAAGACGGTGGTAGCTCCTGCTGCAACTAAGTGTTTAGCGGTTAGGGTGCTCATCTCTCCGGCTCCCATGATTAAGATCCCCTTGCCTTGAAGTTCTCCGAATTGTTGTTTGGCAAGTTCTACCGCTGTGTAACTGATAGAAACAGGATGTTGATCAATCAAAGTATCCGTGCGTACTCGTTTACCCACCGCTAAAGCGGTCTGGAAAAGTACATTCATCGTCTTGTTCGTGACTTCAGCCTCATTTGCCAGTTGATAAGCGTCCCCGACCTGGCCAAGGATTTGAGTCTCGCCCCGAACCATCGAATCCAATCCAGAGACAACACGAAACAAGTGGCGCACGGCATCATACAAGGTATGCACACATAGATACTGTTCAAGAACGTTCTCCTCGACTCCATGGTGATTGGCCAGAAATTCCTTAATAGAGCGGATCCCCACTTCGACATCTGTTGTAGCAGCATAGACCTCAGTACGATTACAGGTACTGAGAACCACAATTCCTTCAAGTCCTGGATAACTTCTCAGTTCTTTTAAAATATGCTGCATTTGGGAGGGATGAAAACTCATTTTTTCCCGAATTTCGATTGGCGTACTGCGATAATTTAATCCAATAGCGACCGGAAACACTTTTCAACCACTCCTTCCGCCTCAGTTAATTGCTGGGTTTTGATGAGTTCCCTCACTTCGCCGTCCGTAACCCGATTCCAAAAAATGCTCCGTTTTTCGGGTGACAAGCGTAACTTAACAGTATTTCGCCAAGTTTTCAGCAAGGTGAGATATTCAGCCATCTCCCTGCCATAATAAGTTTGCAACTCTGCGCGAACTTGCCTCGCGACTATAGGACTGCTACCTCCGGTGGAGACGGCAATTTTCAAATCTCCTTGTTCCATGATCGACGGAACAATAAAACTACACTTCTCCGGGTCATCAACGACATTGACTGGTCGATGATGAGCTTTAGCATCACGAGACACCCTCGCATTAACTTGCTCTTTTTCAGTGCATGAAAAAACTAGGATAGCCTCTTGAATATCTTCTGTCGAGTATTCTTTTTCTGACCAAAGACAATTAGTATCATTGATCAGACCCTTCAACTCTGGAATGAGCTTTGGGGAGACAATATGAACGATCGCTCCATGATCCATGAGGGTCTGAACTTTTCTAAAAGCAATATTCCCGCCTCCAACGACTAAAACCGGCCGAGCTTCTACGTCCATAAAGATTGGATAATACTGTGGCATAAAAAATAGTCACCTTCTCCAACTTTGATACTTGTTTCGACTCACTATTCTAACATTTTCCTTGTAATAAATAAAATATCTCCGTAATTATAAATTAAAAAACAAATTACCGCTATTATGATAAATTATTGGGCGTAAGAATGAAGGCCCGGTAAAAAATAGTTAACTCCGAAAAACGTAAACAAAACCGCTGCAAAACCGAATACAGCCATCCAGGCTGCCCTTTTCCCCCTCCAGCCATACATTAATCTGGCATGCAAGTAGCCTGCATAAATAATCCAAGTAATCAGAGACCACGTTTCTTTGGGATCCCATGACCAGTATGTGCCCCAAGCATAATCTGCCCAAATTGCACCAGTTATAATGCAGAGTGTCAGAAGCGGAAACGCAAATCCGACAACCTTATAAGCCAATGCATCCAATACTTCTAACGCTGGGAACCGAGAGACAATCCCCTGTGGACTCGATGTATATCCATTGTCCTCTTTACTTAATTTAAGGAGATACATAAGCCCTAGCCCGAAGGATACGGCGAAAGCACCGTAGGCAAACATTGCTGTGACAACGTGGAAGGTGAGCCATTGGCTCTTAAGTGCGGGAGGAACTGCTTGGGCAATTCTCTCCTCAGGCCCCATAGTCATAATAATAAACATCAAAAGGAAGAAAGGAATGGGCATAACAAAGGCGCCCAGGGATCTTAGTTTATAGCGAAATTCGGCATATAGATAAACCGCCATAATCCCCAGACAAAACGTCAAGAGAAATTCATAGCCATTAGAAAGTGGCGGATGACCTGAAGTGACCATTCTCAGGATGATGGCAACTGTGTTAACGATCACTGCGATGATCGTAAAAAACGTTGCTAATCGCCCAACAAATTCTTTTTTCGAGCCTAACCTAACCCAGTACAACAGCATACATACGGTACAGGCTATTACCAAACAATAAAACATGGCTGTTTCGAGACTTTCTAACATTCAGTACTCTCCTTATCTCAACAATTTTGTGACAGAATTAACGAATTGTTCTAACGCTTCGCGGGTACTTACCGTCACTTTACCAGATAATGCTCCTACCGTTAAAGTCCCTTGTCTTCCATTCTCAGCTTGAAAGATCCCAGAGAGAACCACAGGTTGCCAGTAAAAGGCCAGTAGTAGCCCACCTATCAACATCGCGCAACCTAACCAAATAACTGCGACCCCTGGGTCCTTTTTGACCTGTAATCCGCTAAATCCAACTAAGCCATCCAACGTTAACTTATATTTTCCTTGTACATCGACCGTTTGCAGAGACGTAAGCTTGCCAGATTGGATCGGATCTGCACCATTACCTTGATATACCTGATAAAGAACGTCTGGTTTCTGTGCAGAAGAACTCGGGTCAATAGTTGTAACGAGATAAAGGTCAGTCCCAGGGGCCTGAAAGTAGCTTTGTCCCTGATCTTGCAAAACGACCGGTATGATCTGACCGTTCATATCCACCGAAAAATGAGCGCCCTTGGAAAAACTCGCTTGGTAGAAGGTAATTCCCTCATACACAAATGGATGGTTCACCGACAAAGTCTTCCTAGCCACTTCTTGTCCATTTTCTAAAATACTCAGGTTTGTATACCAATTATCCCGTTCGCCGTTAGGTAACATGCGGTCCTCAGCAGAGTTTATGCGCACACTGAACGTTTCGGAAACCGCCCCCTTTGAGAGCTGGATTGCCTGAATAGGGATAGTACTTCCGGCCCCTTCCATCAAGTATCCTTTAAATCCTAGGACAGATCCTAATAAGGCTCCGATCACTAAAACCACAAACGAAAGATGGGTGATTAACGATCCCCAGTTTCCCAATCTGTGTTTTACTGCAATAAAACTCCAAGAATCAGTTTGGCCGATATGCGTGAAGCGATATCCTTTCTGTTTTACGACCTCTTGGATCGCTTCCCGCAGCGGCTCAAGCTCACCTTGAAGTTCCATTCTATTCTTTTGCGGAACTCGTGCCAGACTTAATGGGGGGGTCAGGTTAAACGTCCGATGATAAATGCCTCTCAAACGCTGGATAGTACACACTATGAGGTTAATACACAAAAACCCCAGCAACAAGCGAAAACCGACGGTATTATAAAGATGAGTAAAGCCCATCGTCTGCCATAATTGGCCCACAGCTTTAGCTTTTTCAGGATCTTGCTCCGACTGTGGTATTATAGTTCCAATTCCAGCCACAAAAGCAATAATGCCCAACAGAGCTAGTCCAAGTTTCATTGAACTAAAGGTACTCCAAAGTCGATCAATCAAACCCTTCGAACTTTCAACCATCAAATTGCCCTCCCAGTCTATGACCTATTCAAGTACTATTCACACAAATTTATCGTTATATGCGACAGAAGAGTAAGCCTGACCTATATTGTACTCTATCTAAGCTATGAATTCCATGCTGAGAGGTCAAGAAGGGGTTGATAGTCACGCACTTCTCTGATTATACGAATCACCTTCTATTCTTCTATAATCGTTACAAATCCGATATTGCTATCTATTCTGATCTTTTGGCCTGTTTTAATTATTTTGTAGCCTCCGAAAACCCACAACTGCAGGTATTCCATACTCTCTTGCTACTACAGTTGCATGCAATGCTTGTCTTAGTTTTGCCGGAATTACTGTCATATTTGCCATTTCAAAAACCTCTCTATAATAAACCACGGCCTCGTTTGAAGGTGTAATGTTCCTTAAAGCGAAGGCCGTTTTTTTAATGGAATTCCAAACTGGTGCGTTCTTCGGAACGTGTACACTCACTAAAGCTAAAACATGATTTTGTAAAATGAATTTTGTCATAAGTCTAGTATATAGGACGGGAAGAACGTTTATTCTCTACATTTTGAACAAGAACCATTTGCAGGTATTCAGCTCATACTTAAGCTCAAAACACTTCATTTGCCCATGAATCTCACTTTGGCACTCATAAACCTTCATTCGGTTTCCGGCGAGTTTTTCTTCAGTAACTTTGACAATCCGCTCGACCTTAACAACGATTCCATCATGACGGAATCGGATGGGGCGCAGCGTACCAGTGATATTAAACCACGCAATCATCTCAATGGGTTTCATTAGTACTTTCCGTCCAATCACCAGTGATACACTCCGTGCAACCACCAAAGTGAATGAGCTTGTTTTCTTTCATTCCAACCACCTTACAGTACATATATTTGTTTTTACGAACTAGTGTTCTTATTATAGCTATATTCTTTGATAATATCAATGGAAATTAATATCCCGCCACCTGGATATGCTTTTCTATCTAAAGAAGGTAAAACAAGATGGCCCTTACCAGATTGAACGTTGGGGCCAAATGAAAGAATATGACGGCCGAATTTACTGTAAAGCCTTGTCAAGCATTGCGATAAGTCTAGCTTTATTGTCAATAATAGCAGCCAATATTTTATATGTTTTTGTTTGAATGTCATTGGCGTTTATTACAAATCTACCTTGTATATTTATTAGCAAAGAGTATACAGACTTTTCAAAACCAAGGGAAAACAATAAATATTCTTTGACATTGTTAATTTCTGCTGTATCAATTCTTCTATTGAAATCATTTATCAAAAATGACATTTTATCATATATCGAAAAATCGATCTCCTCGAATTCCACGTCATTATTTATTTCTTTCAAGAATTCTTCGTAATATTCAATAGTTCTATCCACTTCTTTTAATAGAACCTTCGAAATTATTTTTACGGGTAAGTTATCGCACTTTTCCTGTCCTATATTTTCGTATATTGTTCTTCTTCTAATTGCAATTTTCACAGCTTTATTAATTATATCTGCAACATTGTATCCCATAACTCTACCACCTTTAATAATTACCGCAGTTTGAATTGAGTGATTGGCCGTAATATGTGAATCAAATGCACTTACACCTCTCCCCAAAAATTAGAGCAAATTATCCATTACCTTATTAGAGTGCCATCACCTATAGTATTTGTTTTGTTAATTAAGTCAAGGCGCAACATTTTCCATTTCGAGTTCTTATCTTTTCTAGGGTTATTTGCCCAAGTTTTTCATTTACCAACTTGTGTGCGAGGGCCGCAAGGACCTTAGTCTAGTTGGGAGAATAAAATACCTCTCCCGTCGGCTTTACGGGAGAGGTATTTATTCTCTTCAATTGGGATCTAAAACTTTCGAACGCGTATAAACTCAGCTAACTCTTCCAAGGCTTTACGCGTTGGAACCGGGGGAAGATCCTGAAGATGTTTTTTGGCCTTCTGCACATACAGGTCGACCAGTTGCATCGACTCGTCGATCGCTCCTGAGTTTTTGATCAGCTCAATAGTTTCCGCTACTTCACCATCCGTTTTGTCCATTTTTCCGAGCAACACCTGTAAACGCGAAGGTTCCTGGGACAATTGCAGAGATAGGA
This sequence comes from Candidatus Desulfosporosinus infrequens, assembly GCA_900290375.1. GTDB lineage: Bacteria > Bacillota > Desulfitobacteriia > Desulfitobacteriales > Desulfitobacteriaceae > Desulfosporosinus > Desulfosporosinus infrequens. The sequence continues at coordinate 30,740 of OMOF01000823.1, read as the reverse complement.
TCATAGGTAACGTCATAATCCCCTGACGCAAATCTCCCCCAATTGGCTTGCCAAATTCGGAGGGCTTGGCCGTTATATCCAAGACATCATCGACAATCTGAAAAGCCATTCCCAGTGAATGTCCATAAGCACCCATTGCCCACACCTGACGCTGGGGAGCTCCCGAAACCAAGGCTCCTATTCTACAACAAGCAGAAATCAACAGGGCAGTTTTGCGTTTTATGCGGTAATAGTACTGTTTGCGATTTTGTTCAACATCAAAGGAAGATTTAATCTGCTGAATCTCCCCTTGGCACATTTCAACACTAATTTCTGCCAAGATACGGGCAACCTCCGGATGATTGATCTTAGCAATCAGCACCAAGGATTTAGCAAATAGATAGTCGCCAGTTTCCACAGAAACTATGTTGCCCCATTTGGACTTAACAGTGGGTCGTCCTCTTCTGGTCAGCGACGCATCCACAACATCATCATGGACGAGTGAGGACATATGAATTAGCTCTAAGGCCATAGCTACAGGCATCAACTTTTCTAAAGAATAACCATAAAATTTCCCGGCTAAGAGCGTAAACGCCGGGCGCAATCGTTTCCCTCCGGCAGCCAATAAATGGACGGCCGAATCCTGGAGAATCGGATAATCCGTCTCCACGAATTTTGTCAGTTCCTTTTCCACCCGTTGCAAATCTGAATTTATCTGATTGAAGAGCCAGAGTTGTTTCAAAAGCGGTTCACCTGCTTGCACCCTTTTCTTCATAAGATACCATATCTAATGGTAGTTCCGCTAGTGGATCATCTGGAATTTCATCTTCGTACGTTAATAAGTCGATGTTTGTATTAATTTCAGTTGCTTCACTTGGCAGAACTGGTGTTTCTTGGTTGGTTACGCGTGGTGAAGTCGTCTGCTCAAAAGCTTTATTCAAAACTTTACTAGGGGTATCAAATGAACTTTGAAATTCCTTGGTCAGTTCATGGGTTGCCTTGCGAATTTCAAAAACTACTTTTCCCATCGTCCGAGCGATCTCTGGCAAATCCTCAGGCCCAAACAAAATAAGAGCAATAGCCATAATCAAAATGATTTCTGTAATACCCATATCTTTGCCCCCTTATTCCGAAACTAGGTCTTTATTTCTTCTGCGATCGATCAGATACCCCAGCCAGATGCTAATTTCATAAAGGAGATACATTGGTCCAGCCATGAGAGCTTGCGTCAAGAGATCTGGTGATGGGGAGACAATAGCCACCGCTATGACAATCACCAAGATCGCCCAGCGCCTTTTTTTCGCTAACGTCTTGGGCGACAACAAGCCTATACGAATAAGGATCAATAAAACAATCGGCAGTTGAAACACTAACCCAAAGGTCAGGAGAAAAGTTAGAAGAAAACCAAGGTAAGACGTTTTGGTTACAAAGGGCGTGGATTGCACACCCCCACCAGTGTAAAAGAGTAAAAATTTTACCCCGATCGGCATGACAAGATAAAAGCACAAAGCTGCCCCACCAAGAAAGAGAAGTACCGAGCTGGGAACAATAATATATAAATATTTCCGTTCATTTTGCTTTAACGCTGGGAGCACAAAACTCCAGATCTGCCACATCAGGATCGGCAGCGCTAAAGCGACACCAATGAACAAAGATACTTTTAGCTTAACTAACATTGGTTCCATCGGCGTTGTCGTAATGAACATGATAGTTTTCAACTGGGTCACTGGGCTTGCCAGATAGGCGAACGTTTGGTCACTAATAAACCAACCGATAATAGTACCTATCGCAATGGCATAAGCGGAAATAACCAACACTTTGCGTAGGGCCATTACATGTTCTATTAGCGGCAAATTACCCTCATCGAGCTGTCGCTTGCGCCTGCGCATCCACCTACACTTCCTTCCCGTACTCCTTTAGCCACTCGTAGTGTGTATTGCGTTGAACAGCTTGATAACCAGCGTCTTCAATACAACGGACTATTTCCTGTAACGGGACACGCGTTTGCACCCCTGCCGCCCGAACCACGTTTTCTTCAAGCATAGTACTTCCAAAATCGTTAGCTCCAAAACGCAAAGCGACTTGGGCCATCTTGGCCCCTTGGGTGACCCATGACGCTTGGATATTGGGGACATTATCGAGCATCAAGCGTGCTACTGCGAGTGTCCGCAGGTACTCAACTCCGGTACTACCCTCTCCCCCGAGCTCAGTGTTCGTTGGGGCAAAACTCCAAGGTATAAAGGCCGTAAAGCCACCCGTTTGATCCTGAGCCTCCCGAACACGAATCATGTGCAGGACCCGCTCTTCAAACGTCTCGACATGCCCAAACATCATAGTCGCAGTAGATTTCATCCCCAGCTTGTGCGCTATGGTCATCACGTCCATCCATTGTTGCCAGCTTATTTTGTTAGGGCTGATGAGACGACGGACACGATCATCCAGAATTTCTGCCCCTCCCCCAGGAATCGAATCCAAACCTGCCTCGCGGAGGCGACGGATGACCTCTTCAAGACTTAATCCGGATTTGTTCGCCAGATCCCATATTTCTGGAGGACTAAACGAGTGAATGTGAATGGTATAATGGGCTTTAATGTCGCGCAGAAGATTCTCAAAGTAGAGCAGATCCAAATCGGGATGCAATCCCCCTTGAATCAAGAGCTGAGTCCCTCCAACCGCAATTGTTTCTTCAATCTTAGCATGTAATGCGTCGCGTGACAAAATATATCCTTCCGGATCTTCGGGTTTACAGTAGAAAGCGCAAAACTTACATTGACAAGAACAGATATTGGTATAGTTAATATTCCGGTCAATAACAAACGTGACCACTTTTTTCGGATGCATTTGTCCTCGAACGAGATCCGCGCCTTGACCTAAGGACAAAAGATTGGCATCTTCTAATAGTTTTACCCCATCCGCGCAGGATAACCGTTCTCCGGATAATCGTCGCTCAATAATTCTCAAGGTCTCCGTTGGCATGTGCTTCTCCTCCTTCCGGCCCTAAATAGGTTTAAGGACACGATAGAGTGTATCTCTTTCTACCGCATCTCGTCCTGCCTTTTGAATCATGTGGATCAAAGCTCGCTTACTGATGGCATCACTTGTTCCTGTTCCCTCCACAACGGTGCCATCTAAATCATCCACGCCGAAAGCCAGAGAAACTTGGGCCAATTTGTGGCCGAGCATCATCCAAAACGCTTTGATATGATCAATATTGTCCAGAAGAATCCGTGAAACCGCCAAGACTTTCAAATCTTCCATACCCGTTGTACTACCAACGCCCATAGTTCCCTCAACTTGTGTCTTTTCGCTGTCTGCGGGAAGTGGACTAAACGTTAGAAACCCTTCAATTCTGTCCTGTATTGCTCGGAGTAGTATCAAATGGTCAATCCGTTCTTCAGTCGTTTCAATATCCCCGTAAAGCATTGTTGCATTGGTGCGATCAGTAGAAAAATTTGTATGATCCAAAGGATTATTGACCATAAAATAGGTTTTGTTACCGTTTTTCCGTTCGCGCACAAGATTAGCCATATACCCAAGGGCCAAGATGTCTTGACTGTCCATCATGCGAACACCAGCCTCATAATCTAAGCGTTCGCCCTTTTCCACTTTTTCTATCAGGTCACTGAGTTCACTTTGAGCAAACAGTGAGAGCATATTGTCCCCCTCCTTCACTTTCGTAATAAGACCAGATCCAAGATTGAGAATATAAAGAGCAAGAGACTTAAGTACCCATTGAGGTCAAAAAAGGCAACCCCAATCTTAGAGAAATCGTCTGCCGAGACAAGGCGATGCTGGCGAAAGAGTAAGACGATCGCAATCGCAACACCCACGTAGTAAAGCCAACTCATGGCCATAACCACTCCGACGGCAATAAAGAAGAGCGGCGCGAGGATATGCAGAAACGACGAGATCTCTAACCCTCTCTGCACTCCAAAAATAGCTGGAATCGAATGCAGCCCTTCTTTACGGTCAAATTCTACATCTTGGCAAGCATAAACAACATCAAAACCCGCAACCCAAGTCATGACTCCCAATCCTAAAAGAATCGGTGCCAAAGCCCAATGACCAGTTACCCCGATCCAGGCCCCCGCCGGAGCCAAGCCCAACGAAATCCCTAAAGCGAGATGGCATGCCCAAGTAAAGCGTTTTGTATAGGAATACAAAACAAGGAAGAACACGGCAATTGGCATTAACCACAAAGCCAAGAGATTGAGCTTGTACGCTGAATAGCCAAGGAGCAAGAAAGACAGTACCGTATAAAAGTAAACTTCCTTCACCCTAAGCTGACCTGCCGGCAGTGCCCTCTGAGCCGTGCGGGGATTACGGGCATCAATATGTCGATCAATCAGTCTGTTCAAGGACATAGCCGCCGTCCTCGCCCCTATCATGGCCAATGTAATCCAGAACAGTTTTGAACTAGGCGGAACACCCCTAGCTGCCAAAAAGGCACCTAAATAGGCGAATGGAAGGGCAAAAAGCGTGTGTTCAAATTTAATCATTTCGAAGAAAACCTTTAGTTTATGCATACTCTACTCCGTTCATTACGATCCTGCCTCTTGGGGATTGTAATCTGTGTTCAGCTGCTTCGCCAGGTAGTAATAAACTTCGCGGAGAGGCTGTAACTGAAGCTGGGATCCTGACGCTATTTCATCTAAAATATTGTTCGCCTGTTGCAGAATTGATTGCACCATGGTGTTCTCCATACGTTCCTTCCATACTCCCCATGCTAACCCCAATTCCCAACCAAACGCCTCGAGCCGATGCTGTAACGGAAGTGAAACACCGGCGAGCTCTGCACTAAGACGCGCCGCTAAAGCCGTTAGTGACGCACATTCCATCTCAATAATTCGAAGCCCTTCATCTCGATTTAGTTTTGTATCACGAGCGAGCCAACGTGAAATCCCCCCCTCACTCATCGTTCCTATTACCTGAGCCAGAGGGTCTAGAAAGGGAAGTAGCTTCTCACGGCAGAGCTCTAAAAAGAACTTTCCATATAATAAATCTCCGACAAGCACTGGAAACTGTCGCAGCTCTTCCGCCATATTACTCTCATCTTTCATTAACTTATGAACTTTATTTGCCATAAATACAAATTGAACGATGGCTGCCAACGCTTCGGGCTTTTGCCCATGATCTCCACAGGCCCCACTTACAGCTAAAACAAGCGCCGGATAAACTGTTCGATCAAGTTCATCCATATCCAGCTGAACTAATTCCTCAAAATCAGCTGGCTTAAAGTTCAATTCTTTGCGCAACCGCGCCCATACTATGTCCAGTTTCTCGATGAAGCTGAATTCTACCGGAACCATCTTATCGCTCCTTGTCATCCATTCAGACATTAACCATTAACCTATTACATATTCGCTAAACATATCCAAAGTCCTGCCCATTTTATAATATCTACTCTGATAATATGACATTATTGCAGCAATAGTATGTAAACGGCCCGAAATACAATAGACCTTGCAACTTATTCAGTCACAAGGTCTATCGAGTACCAGTTAGAAAGTATAACACCTGGATTTCATTATCCGCACTTGTCTTAGTCCGGAGTAAAATAAATATCCCTCCTAAATATTTACCGCTTCCTTTGGATCCTCAACAATTCCCCGCTTTATTTCCGTTGCGGTCATATGACCTGCTTTGAAATGATCCGTTAAATAGTTACAGGCATCCCAGGGATTGACACGGTCCCCGCAAGTAAAGACGTCTACAGCTGCATATCCGAGTTCTGGCCAAGTGTGAATGGCAAGGTGCGATTCAGAAATTACGACGACACCACTCACCCCTTGAGGACTAAATTTATGGAAAACTACCTCACGCACCTCGGCACCAGCCTCCAAAGCTGCATTGACCATTAGCATTTCGACTTTCTCACGATCGTTTAAAATGTCGAAACTACACCCATAAATTTCAGCCAACACATGACGTCCAAGAGAATTTGCCAATTGTGATCGTTGCCCCCTTTTTCTACTCAAAAAATAGGAAAGAATCTGAGCTGGTCGCCTCTTTCTCCAGTTACCCCAAATTTCCATCAGGTTAAATTTTAGCACAAAGTTCGGTGTTGTCAATAAAAAAATATATATTTTCGGGATATCCGTGGCTAGATTGTAGTTTTTCCAGGCTAAGGCATGCTCAAGTCCAGATTCCTTGTAACTGCTCATATTCGCTTCATTATACTCAACTTTACTTCATAATAAATTATATGGTCTAAAACATTCCTTTGAACATCGTCCATTGTTAGCTTTAGAGAATCTGTTGGCAAATTAGTTTACTGCCAAGAAACAGAGGGACAAATGACCAAGAAAAGGCTCTTGGTTATTCCAAAGAGCCTTTTCTTGGTCTATTCAATAATTCCAGACAATAAAATTACATTGCGTTTTTATAGATCTGAATTACTTGTTCGAGGGTTGCTGTGCGAGGATTGGTGAATTGACACGCATCCAATTTTGCATTTCCAGCCATCAGAGCGAAGTCTTCTTCTTTTACATTCAGTGCACTTAGTCCGGAAGGAATTCCGACGTCAGTAGACAACGTAGCGATAGCGGTTAAGCATTTTTCTGCTGCATCCCTAACTGAAAGTCCGTCAATATTTTCGCCCATTGCTACAGCGATCTCAGCAAAACGATCGAGATTGCCAATCATGTTAAAGCGTGAAACGTGAGGGAGAAGGATTGCGTTACATACACCATGAGGTAAGTTATAGAATCCACCTAATTGATGAGCCATGGCATGGACATAACCTAAACTGGCATTATTAAAAGCCATACCAGCTAATAATTGAGCATAAGCCATTTGGTTACGCGCTTCGAAGTCGTCGCCATTAGCTACGGCACGACGCAGATATCTCGGAATTATTTTGAAAGCCATTAAAGCAGCCGAATCAGTTACTGGAGTGGCAATTGTGGAAACATATGCTTCAACAGCATGGGTAAGGGCATCCATTCCTGTAGCAGCGGTTAAGCTAGGAGGTTGTTTCATCATTAACAAGGGATCATTGATGGATACATTTGGAGTGACATGCCAGTCAACAATGGCCATTTTAATATGACGTGCAGCATCCGTAATAATACAAAATCTAGTTATTTCAGCGGCTGTACCCGCAGTTGTGTTAATAGCGATCATTGGAGCCATCGGCAATTTAGATTTGTCTACGCCTTCATAGTCATTAATTCTTCCGCCATTACCTGCAACAAGTCCAATTCCTTTGGCGCAGTCATGTGAAGATCCTCCGCCCATGGATACAATCAGGTTACAACCTTCTTTATTATAGATGTCTAAGCCATCATGTACGTTTTTATCGGTAGGGTTCGGTTCAGCACCGCCATAAATGACAACTTGGACGCCTTCTTTAGTGATAATGTCAGCAATTTCCTGAGCCATGCCAATCTTTTCGAGGTAAGCGTCGGTTACTAATAGTACTTTTTTTCCGCCCAATAATTTGGCTTGTTTCCCTGTTTCTTGAGCTGCTCCAGCTCCCATGAGATTTACTGTTGGCATGAAATACCCGTATACTTGATGAATAACTGACATTTTTGTTTCCTCCCATTTCTTTTTGGCGTTCGCCATAATTTGTTTTTCAATAGTGACGTGACTCATTATGTCCTTGTCCTTTTCAGTATTGTCACTTTTGCTTATCTTTATTCATTGCAAGAATCACGCCAACAATTAGAATATTCTATAATATACTCTAAACACTATACATATCGCTGAATTGAAGGCTCCTGGAAATACAGTTATAATATTTGTTCCTCAAGGTGTCCTTTCTATTGCCCTAGTTTGACGCACTTTGTTCCGTACAGAGTTTCGTTTCGGAACACTATTCTTAAAGAATTTGGTATCTATATAAGGAATAAAAAGGGGAATAATGTTGTAATAAATCGTAATCACTCTAATTTCACGCCCTGCGTTCTTACTTTCATGCATTTATGAGAAAAAAAATGGACCAAGACTTTTAGCCCTGGTCCTGCAATCATCTATTTTTTAGGCATATTTTACTAATCAGCCGTGGTTGGGTCAATTATTGATTTTACTTCCTCTACGCTGTCAGCCGGAAATCCCCCAATCCGGGCATGTTCACGAATGATCTCCGCGTTGGGAGCGATATAGACACAATAGATCTTATCTCCAGTGACATAACTATGTACCCATTGGATCCCCGGTCCTAATTCTCTTAAAACCTCTTGGGATTTCTGGGATATGCCCTGCAATTCACTCTGAGACAGTTCCCCTGCCCCTAATATCGCTCGCTCAATAACATATTTAGGCATAAACATTCCCCTTTCAAATATTAGTTTATGATAAGCCATCAAGTATTGTATGATTCAGGTAACTTAACTGGTATTCAGAACCCACCTTGCAAATTAAGTTTACACAACCATAAGCTTGTTCAAGGCGGAAAACGTTATCTAAGGGTATTCCCAGTATTCGGCAGAGAATGACCCTGTTTACACCCGCATGCCCAACGATTAAAATTGTAGTTTCATCAAATTGAGTCAGATGTTCGAAGACCGGAATTACTCTTTTAGAGCAATCAGCGAAGCTTTCTCCCTCCGGCGAGCTGTAATACGCTATATTTTCACCACGTTCTTTATATTCCTGAGGAAATTTCAATTTAATTTCCGAAAAAAGCTTGCCCTCCCATTTGCCCATATTTAGCTCCCGTAATTCCCCACAAACAGTAGGAACGATTTGGTGGGCGGAGGCGATGACTTCGGCTGTTTGTTGCGATCTTTTTAAATCACTGCAATATATGTTAGCTAAGGATACCTGACAAAAAAAGTCTTTTAACAAGGCAGCCTGATTCTCTCCGCGAACACTTAGAGGGAGGTCCGACCGACCAATATAGCGTTTGTCTCTACCTAAACCGATATCCCCATGTCGGACTAGATAAATAAACTTCTTATCCATGGTTCGTTCGCATCACCGGATCTTTCCGTTTTGATTCAATCCCTTTTGGACCTTAATCAACTCACTAAGAATGCTCACAGCTATTTCCTCAGGGGTTTCTGCTCCAATCTTTAGACCAATTGGAGAATATAGCTTTTGTAACAGATCGCTAGAAAACCCTTCCTCCTCCAATTCGGCTATTAAGGCTTTAACCCTTTTACGGCTGCCAATCATGCCAATATAGGAAGCAGGCTGATCAATTACTTTTCGCAGACATGCTTTGTCATAGCGATGCCCCCTAGTAATAATTACAACAAAGGTTTGCGGATTGATGTTAATGTCATCTAATGCTCGTTCAAAATCATTGCATATAATCGTATCAGCCGTATTAAATCGGGCTGAATTAGCAAACGATGGACGATCATCCACTACTGCAACCTCATACCCAAGAATTTTGGCCATGGTTGCCAGGGGACGTGCTATATGCCCCGCGCCTAAGATCAACAATTTTACAACTGTCGTTGGGGGCTCAATCAATAACCGAAAAGCTGCTTTTGTCACTGAGGTTTCACATAACATAAACTCAGAATCTAAGCTAATTAATAAGGGCTGGCATCTTCTGCTGCCTGTCTCAACACCTTCACGGGCAATTCGATTCAGTTCTCCTGAGTTAAGGTCCCCAGAAACGTCCCCATTATTCTTGACGAACATTTTTCTTCCTATTAACCGTTCCTCGTTTGCTTCGATCACAGTTACAAGTATGGGATTATTGCAGTTTTCTAAGGCTAAGAGATAATTTTTGTTAAGCTCAGTCTGTTCCACGGGGCTTTGTGGGCCCAGATACTCAATAAATAATCCCATGATACCACCGCAAACCATACCCTCCTCTTGGGCAATGTCAGCGGTCATATTCAAATAATGTATCTTAGGAGTGTAGGCCGCTAAAACATTTAAGGCCTCCCGCCTAGCTTCAGCCTCACCACACCCGCCGCCGATAGTGCCCATAGTCGTCCCATCAGCTAGAACCAACATTTTAGCTCCTGGCTTACGGGGAGTCGACCCTAGCACACTAGTTACAGTTATCAGAGCGGCCTCCAGGTTTTGGTCAAATACTTTTTTCAACCCCAAGAATATTTCATTATCCATTAGCCTTGCCCCCCTAGATCAGCCTTCACTATGTCGTGTAAAGGCATTTCAATTATTTGTTCTATTCTGGTCTGGATTAGTTCAGCATTATAAAATCGTCGCTTAATCTTGCTAAAAATCTCTTGATCGTCCTTATGCTGCTCCAGTGGGCCTGAGAATCTGACCTGAAGTGAAATAACCTGCTCGTCTATGACCAGTTTATCCGCCAAATAGACGATTTCCTTTTCTGTTAAAGGTCGGTCAAGATTCAGACAAATGTCCATATGTTCGGCTACAATTTCCGCTACTTCTGGATAATTCACAAGCATTCTAGCTCCAACAACAGCATGATGAGCTTCACCTTTGGCTATGTCATGTAACAACCCAGCTACCCTGATTAATCCAAGGTTTATTTGACAGCCAGACTTGATTAAATGCTTACCTATTGCACAACCTAACATGGCGACCTGCTTACAGTGCTTAATCACCTTGACAGGTGTGTTGGCATGTTTGAGTAGAGCATAACACTCTTCTTCCGAGGGAACCTGGCAATCACCACAGTACTTCAGCATCTGATGATAGTCCTCCTGTGTGTCCATGTCGAGCAAAATACCCGGATCAACAACCTCAACCTCTATTACATCATATTCATATTGTTCTAATAAAGCCCTCATTCCTCCAGGGTTGTTCCAGTTCAGTACTTTTTTCACATAATGATTTGAGATTAAAGGAGGATGTCCCCTCATTCCCTGGTAGGTGGGATAGACAATTCCAAATTCAGTGGAGGAAAAAGTATTCCGAAGTGCTACCAAGGTATCCCCTTTAATAATCGGATTGTCGACAGGTAATAGAAAAAAACCTGATACCTCTGGGCTTAGGCTTCGAACCCCAGCGCTAATCGATGAGAACATCCCTTCAGAATAATTAGCATTAACTATAGACTGAACCCCTAGCCTTTGCAATATAGGCAGCAATTCGTTCGCCCGATGCCCAACGACCACTCGGATATCCCAAATCCCGCCCTTCTGAAAACTGTGTACTGCCTTTTCTAAGACAGTACTTCCGCCTAACGCTAACAGTGGTTTAAAGTGTTTCATTCGCAAAGAGTATCCTGCAGCAACTATGATTGCCACTAAAGAACTTTTATCCTGATTGTGCTCTTTTTCAATCAACACTCAAGATACACCCTCTCTTGTCTCGGATCTGTCGTTTAGCGGGGTTTTTTCTGAAGATCATTTTTTCAGTGCTTGCTTCAAAATAAAAGAACACTCTCAAGCTCCCGTTCATTCTAGCATCTGTTATTACAGGGATCTTATCTAAGGCTAGTTGAATAGTTCGTTTCACGTCCCAAGAAACAAGTCTCCGCAACTGAACATCGAGTTGTAAGTGGGTTACTTGGGCTTCCATACCCTTTGTTAGGGTTACCTCAAAATCGAGAACATCGTCTAACTCAAACAGAACCTCATCAAAATCCGCCATAGTGAGATAATCGGTCCTTGTCAGATATATCCTGTCTCTAGACTTAATCAGTTCCAAGCGCTTTAAGACGGTCTGGCATGCACAGGGGCCTGGAATGACCCTTGATCTATCACCAGTACGATAACGAATCAAGGGCATAGCTGATCTGGTCAAAGTAGTAAAGACGACCTCACCTAGTTGACCGTCCCTAACGAGCAGTCCGGAATTAGGATCGATAATTTCGAGATAGAGGTCTGCTTCTCGGAGATGGTAACCACAGAAACCCTCACACTCCAGCCCAACGCCTAGTCCCATCTCAGTCATGCCATAGTGATTAAACACTTTACATCCCCAGGTACTTTCAAGTTCTTGAACAATCGCCAGCGGTACATAATCCGTGCTCAATAAAACGCTTTTCAAGCTCAGGGAGGAACTGGACCCTTGAGAGTCTTTAACTCTAGCTAACCCCAATACTTGAGTGGGTATCCCAACTAAAACATTGATATTTTCTCGTTTAATATGCTCAAGAGCATCCTCTGGGTTATTAACTAGACCGTGAACTATACCTGTTGCACCCGCTCTTTCTAGACCTAAGCGCAATAAATCCCCGACGCTGCCCGGCGTTTCTCCTGGTAACATGATCAAGACCCTATCTTGAGGGCTTACGAGGGTTAATATGCCATGATGAAAGAAATCTATGGTCAACTCTTGATCTGCTTCTGTAAAGAACAGGCGTTTTGGTTGACCTGTAGTGCCAGAACTCTGTAGTGTGACGATCCTGCTAATGTCATTTTGGGAAACACATAAGAAATCCAGGGGATTGTGTTTTATATCTTCGGACGTGGTAAAAGGTAACCTACATATATCTTCAAGACTTGATATCTTACACTCTAGTCCTGAGTATAATCTTGTATAGAAACGACTTTTACGGATTACCCAATCCAGCGTTTCTTGAAGTTTTGCCAACTGGTAGGCCTCAATCTGCTTGCGAGTTAAACTTCCTGAACCGTCTCCGGTAATTTTTCGCTTTATCCAGGGCTCAAGCGAGGTAGTTTTTATACCCAAGCCCTATCTCTCCCTCCGATAAATTGAGTGCCCAAACTTATCCGTAAGGTTATAAGCGCAAAAGGGAATTAACTTGCCTTCCGGGCTTACCACATGAATACAACAGTTTTTTAAGCGTTCAATATCGACGTTCCAAACATCTTGGAAAGCCATGCCGCTGATAGAAAAAGCATAGGTTTTTAGCTGTTGAATTAGGTTGTCCCAAGAGTTGGAGGATGGAGACTGAATTGTCAATTTTACTGCGCCCGACCACTGCCGAGCCACAAAGGTTCGTGTTTTGCGAGCTAACTCGTCTGCTTGTTCTGGCCCGGAACAACACGAATTATTAATAATAGGCTTTAGACTCCCATCCGATTGTCTAGTAAAGTTACCACTGAACGAGCAACGTCCATTGTGGGGTTTCAGGCTAGTTGCTTTAATTAACCCATTCGTCTGTTCTTCAATAGCCTGAATGACTTCTGGGAGGGTTATCCGATCTTGGTCCAACGGTTCTTTGGGAATTCTTCCGAAATAACTTACAGGTTGGAAGTGTACCCCTCGGACAACGGGATGATTTTCCAAAGCGAACTCAATGATCCCACCAATATTATGAGTGTTTATGCCTGGTATTAAAGTTGGCACTAAAACCACTCCAATCTCATGATCACCACAGTTTTTCAGAGCGTTAGTCTTGATTTCCAGGAGACTACGCCCCCTTATCGACTGATAAATCCGGTCCTCCGTACCGTCAAATTGTAAAAACACGGAACTTAGACCAGCTTCCTTCAACCGTCTCACAAAGACAGTATCCTCAGCCAGTCGCAAGCCATTCGTGTTTAGTTGGATAAAGTTAAAACCCAGTGTCCTTCCCATTTCTACGATTTCCGGCAAATCATTCCTGAGAGTTGGCTCGCCGCCGGATAACTGAATATTAACAGGGCCACTGGCTGCTAGGACGTTCTTGTACCACTTTTCTATCCTAGCCAAGGATGGTTCGTCAAGCTCATTTCCGGCATTGGCAAAACAAAAACGACAGTGCAGATTACAACGCTGCGTAACTTCGATCAAAGCCGTACAAGTCGTCTTGTAATGGTCTGCACATAGACCGCAATCAAAGGGACAGCCTTTCTCGACCTCTGTAAAACACTCTTTGGGTGGGGTTGGGATTGTGGGCCTAACCCACGAGTCCCATTGAGGAGTACCACGCCAGAGTAGAGTTCGATATTCCCCATGTTCAAGGCATTGTTTCACCAGATAGACCTTTTCTCCCTGAACCACTCTCTGAGCTGGAATCCTCTGCAAGCATTCCGGGCACAAACTTTCTGTGGTAGAAATCAAACATTCGTCCTTAACTTCCAAGTGCTTATCCCTCTCTATCTACAACTAGATTCTTTTGGGCGATCAGTTGAAAATATCCCATCCTCGCCTGTTTAATCGCAGCCTTAGCTAAGATAGGATCAACAGAGCAGGAAGAAGACTTAAGCCAAAACTCCGTCATAGAGCCGTGGGTCATGATAAGGTCAACCGTTAATTGTGTCAAAAGGTTGGTATGATCGCTCCAATCGACGAGATTGAACCCTTGTCTGATAAGCTGATCCACTAACTGTTGCTTAGGCAATGCGCTGCGTAGACACGAGTCGAGGTTGAGTTCCTGCAGGGGTTTGAGCCCGTCAGGATTTCTCGCATAAACATCATTAATGATCAACCATCCACCCGGTTTGAGCACCCTAAAAATTTCCTTTAGAGTTTTATCTGGATCAATCATGACGGACAAAGCACATTCAGCGAAGACCCCGTCCATGGAGTTAGCTGGAAAAGGTAGGTCTTCTCCCAACCCACGAATCAAATTTAAACTAGGATTTCTTTTTTTCCCACTCTTTAACAATCTCTCTGAAGGGTCAATACCTATGGCCTGGAGGTGATACAAGTCAACCAGACGCTCGACCGTGGCACCGCTACCGCAACCCACGTCTAATACCCTCGCATCTGGTAAAAAGTCACAACTTTCAACTCCTAGATCTGTTAAGGAAAATCCTCCCGGTCTTAAAGTAGCCCCAGTCGTCTGGCGCAGCAGGTCGCTCTCATATAATTTAAAGAGATCGTTTTTCACAATTCATCCACTTCCTAGACTCCTACTTTCGACTCAGCCTCTAGCTTCTGATTTCTGATTTCTGGCTTCTGACCTCTGGCCTCTGACTCCTGCTATTCCTCTTCATCTTCGTCCGGGTCAGCATAGGCCGCCAAAATCTCTTGGACCTTACTAAAAGTCGCTGAGACTATATTGCCACATTGCACTGGATACTCATTACCCGCATCCAGAGAGTGGTCTAGGATCCCTTCACAATCGATACTGCCTTGGGTTCCTTCAAACCACTCCATCAATTCGTTAATCATCAAATTAATTTTGGCGTGACCAAACTCGCTGGGAGTTCCCTTACCAACATTTAAACCAATCAAACATGCCCCCCCGGTTAGAGCGCCACAAGTTTTTCCCGACCTTCCTATTCCACCACATAAACCTTGCATCGCTTTAATTAAATCGGGATTTTCCTTACCTAGTTCGTCCATTCCTAAGATTAGCATAATTTGACTACAGCAGAACCCCTGAGTGGCCAATTGAAACATGCGAAAGGCATCAACCACCATCTTGCTCCCCCCTCTCTTCACTTATCCTCTAGACTTTGTTCTACTTCGAACATCTTCCCTAAAGCAAGTTCTTCATCAATCAACACTAAGCCGCAGTTAAGGCATTTTAGTTCCTCTACCTCAAAATTATTGCCTAGGTATGACGCCTTAACCAAACCACGCTTGAGTTCGCCCCCACATTTTCCGCACTTCCAAAGGGGTGTTGGCGCCTGTTTTAAAGTGTTATTCATGGCTTTCCTCCACTATTTCCATGCGATGGCTATAAACATTTAGCACCACAAAACTTTGTTCCTGTGCTTGATATTCAACCCAATAGGTCACCTTGACCGGGCGGAAGTTAGCTAAACTGTGGCCATTGTCTGGATTGATAAACTTTCTGCCCGTACGCTCGGCCTGTTCGATAACCTTTTGGATATCCTCAATCAGAATGCGCCGCTCTTCCATAATCTCTAAGATTTCTTCATTTAACAGCAGGCTGATCGTCCGATAGGCCCCTTCCTTTGCCGGTGAAGCTTCTTTCCACAGCGTATATAAGAACTTACTTTTTAGTTTTGCTCGGTTCTCATGCCGATAGGATAATCCGACCCTTGGTCTGATCGCAGCCTTTTCAAGGTCCGCCCCAAAAATTAGGTCTAATAAATGAAACGTTCGTTTACCTTTAGAAGCAAAATTATCTCTGCACATTGCACAGTAGGCTACATAGTCTGTCGAACTTTCACTGATTCGCTCTTCAACGATCTTACTCGCTAATTCTGGATTAGCGAAGGACGTTAGTCCTCCAAAACCACAACACTTAGTCAGTTCTTTGCTATAGGGTAATTCTTCAATTTCATAACCTAGTCTGGTTAAAATGTGTCGGACAGACTCCTGAATAACCTGTTCATGCCTCGTCGTACAAGCATCTTGTACTGCTACTTTACCCCCAACATGAACTCCCTGAACGGGTAAATCCAGCTTGTCCATTACCTCCCATAGTGAGACTACCTCTGGAAACCTTTCCCTGAACATGCTGTGACAGGTGGAGCAAGCTACAATCAGTTGAGGTTTGCCTAAACTTTCCCATTGCGCAATTAAAGCCTTCAAACTGGTCTGGAATAGATCTTGATTACCAGCCCAATCAGCTGGAGCACCACAGCAGCGTAACATCAGTGCAACCCCACCTGAGAGTTTCTCTGTCAAAAAAGCATAAACTTTTTCAACCTGTTCCGGCGACGAGGCACTTAATTGGCAACCGGGAAAAAACACATATTTGCTAGAATGATGGCCTGGTTGATGTCTGGAAAAGGCAAATTCTTCACTGTTATTAAAGGCCATATCTCGCAAAGCAAAATCGTGAGCTGAAGGGGGCATTTTTCCTTTGCTGACCATACTCTCACGCGTCGCTTTACAGGTCTCTCCTAGGTTTAACCCTTGGGGACAAACTGCAGCGCACTGTCCACACAGACTGCAGGAATTTATCATCTTATTTCCGTGGCGCATACCCATGACAATCGTATCATTATTGTAAATTTGTCTTAAATATTTTTTAGGATAACTACCGTAATTTTCTAAATATTTACAAGCCTTCACACATTCGAGACATTGACACTCCAGGCACCTGCTAGCCTCCAGTACAGCTTCTTCAGGTGTATACCCACTGGAGGGATCACTCATTTGCACTGCTGGCAAGGGGGAGATCCCGTTGGTATTGACGTATAATTTTGTCTCATGTGGGCCCTCTCCTTCACGAGAAGCAGTCATGGAAACACCTTGTAAATATCTATCTATCGAAACCGCAGCTCTACGACCATCAGCAACAGCGTTAATAGGGGAATTATTGCCTAAAATGGCCCCGCGAAATACTCCTAGAATAGGCGTAGCACATGTGATTTGATCGACCTCGCACTGATCACCCAGAAGCTCGTTGACATCTTTAGATAGCTTTGCGAAGCCAAGATATACCACATTAAATGTTTTTTGAAGCTTGGATAGTTCTTGGCGTGTGATGGCAACGCTCAACTCTATTTGAATGTTAAGCCGATTTAAGACAGACAGTTCCTCGATGATAACCTCCGGGGGTAATTGATGTTCTGAAAATTTCCAGAGGTTTCCGCCAAGGCGATCTTCTTTCTCAAACAGACTAACCTTATATCCTTTTTTAGCCAAGTCATAGGCCGCAGTCAAGCCTCTTAGTCCCGAACCAACTACTGCAACTGTCTGACTTTTGGGGGGAACCTTCAGTGCCTTGATAATATTTCCAGAGAAGTTTTGCACACAAAACCTCTCTAAAGCAGAAATAGTGATAGACGATCCTACATCTCTGCGTTTACAAACATCTTCACAGGGATGATCGCAAATACGGCCAATAATTCCAGGGAAGGGCTGTTTTTTTTGCATGGTTACTAAGGCACTGTTTAAGTCCTGATTTTTAATGTCCAGCATCAATTTACGAGCATCTAAATGAATTGGACAACCCGCTGTACAAGCGGGGGGATTTTCTTGAGTACACTTATCTTCCTGTCTCTTTAGTTCATCCTGTTCCATAAAGCAGCACCCACTTCCTTATGTTATTCTCGGCTGCGCTGCGCCTTAATCCTTTTATAACATGAAATCAACCTATTTACGAATGACTGCTATAAACGTAGGAACCTAAAATTGGATCAACCAATTTTAGGTTCCAGTTCCAGGTTCTACGGGTTAAAAATTGAGTAATTATTACTTAGCTTTAAGTCCGGCAAGGACCTTTTCCGGACGAGCCGGTAAGTGAGTAATTCGTACTCCGCATGCATTGTAAATAGCATTAATGATAGAAGCGTGGGGAGATGTCAACGGCAATTCTCCAGAACCAGCAGCGCCATATGGACCATGAGGTCTATAAGTTTCTACGTAGAGGAGATCAATATTGTCCGGGGCATCTTTGATATACGGTAGTCCACAACCGACCAAATCTATGTGTTTCTTCAGATCTTCGAAATCCTCACTCAGAGCTAAACCAAGACCTTGAATCAATCCGCCATAAAGTTGTCCATCGACTACCAATTTATTAATAATTTTACCCACATCTGCTACCATAGTCATTTTGACAACTTCAGTTTTTCCTGTCGTAATGTCAACTTCAACTTGAGACAGAAAGGCTCCATACATATATACTGCAAACGGATTCCCTTGTCCAGTCGTAACATCGCACTCCTTAGCGGGAGCGGTCCAAGTACCTTCGAAATATACTGGTAATTTTTCAGCGATCATCTCTTCATAGCTTCGGAAAGATCCATCTGCTTTGGTAATCCCTTTTAGCAACAATTCGCAAGCAACACGAGTGGCGTTACCGCACAAAACATTAGAACGACTTCCGCCGGCAGGTCCGCTGTTAGGGGTTACGGCCATATCACACATAACAAGTTTAATATTTTCCGGCTTAATCCCTAATGGACGTAAAGTCTCATGAGCGATCGTTAAGGTTCCCATGTCCGCGCCTTGACCATGGTCTTCCCAGGAGGAATAAATTGTAACGCCCGTGGCAGTGAGCTCAGCATTGACAGCTGAACTGTCCGCTCCGTCCAGGCCTGACCCATAGATACCAATGGACATTCCGATTCCGCGTTTCTTGTCTTCACCTGATGCTGGCTGTTTAGCCCATGCTTGTGCCTTTTCGTAAGCTGGCTTGAGTTTATCCATAATCTCAACCATGCAATAAACATCTGGTTGGCAACCGGTGGGTGTGGTGTCCCCAGGTCTGTAAACGTTTTTATAGCGCAGTTCGAACGGATCCATACCAAGTTTCTCAGCAAGTTCATCCATTAAAACCTCGGAAGCGAATTCACTTTGAGGAGATCCATAACCCCGGAAAGCGGAACCCCAAGCATGGTTTGTACACACAGTTCGACCATTACCACGAATATTGGGGATAGTATAACCAGCGCCAATGAACTGGGTGCCGCGCATGGTGAGCAAGTCCCCAAATTCGGAGTATGGACCATGGTCTACTGTCCAGTCTGATTCCATAGCCGTTACCTTACCCTCTTTAGTAGCCCCGAATTTAAGGTCAATAAAGAACGGCGAACGTTTTCCGGTATAAGTCGTTTGTTGGAAATAGTCAAACTCGAGGTAGACAGGTTTACCTGTCGCGACTGCCGCCACCCCTAATAAGGCTTCAATTGTAGGACTAAATTTATAACCAAAGGTTCCGCCGGTTGGATTTTGGACTAAAATCAGTTTTTCCGACTCAATTCCAATCCCTGCAGCGATCATAGCTTGGTGAAGATGAATTGCAATACTCTTAGAATGGATGATCAATTTACCATCTTCGTCGTAGAAAGCATATCCGACATCGGGCTCGATGGGTAGATGCGGTTGACGGCCGACATAAAAACTATCTTCAACAACTACATCGGCAGTTTTCATTAGTGGAACAGTATCAGCACCCTTGACAAGCTGGGTTTCAAAATACACGTTTGGTGTTCCAGGATGAATTTCGATGGCGTCATCCGCCATGGCGGCAGGAGCGCTCATATATTCAGGCAGTAATTCGAGCTCTACCTTTACTTTATCGACTGCAGCCTGAGCATGGGCAGCAGTATCAGCAGCAACGATGGCTATGGCATCACCAAATTGGAACACTTTTTTCTCACATAAAATTGGACGATCCCAGCCATCCCCTTTGTTGGTCGGGAAAGTGATTAAACCAGTAATTTGATTTTTGCCGACAACATCTTTGTACGTAATAATTTTATAAACGCCAGGCATTTTTTCAGCCTCTGAAGTGTCAATAGAAATAATATTCGCATGAGAAACCTTGGCTTGTACTAGTTTGAGTTGTAGAGTTCCTTCCGGCATTTTGAGCCCTGCATCAGCGCCGAAGTCCCAGGTACCAGTAACCTTAGCCAGAGCGGACGGACGAATATATTCAGTGCCTATGATTTTGCCATCGGCTGGTAATTTTACGAATAACTCTTCAACAGTAACCTCACCTCGAATTAACCGAGCAGCATCCATAACTGCGTCAACTAAAGGCTTGTACCCTGTGCAACGACAGGCATTTCTATGCTTTTGAAACCAATTCCGAACATCTTCTCTCGTCGGATTAACATTTTCCTCTAATAATTGTTTAGCTGACACGATGAATCCTGGACTGCAAAAACCACATTGAGCGGCTCCATGAATCATCCAAGACAGCTGTAAGGGATGTAAGTGCTTATCTGTGCCTACACCTTCAATTGTTGTGATTTGTGCATTGTCGGCAACCCGTTTCATTTTAGTAACACAGGAGCGGATAACTTTTCCATCTATAATGACGGAACATGCACCGCATTGCGCTTTTCCACACCCTATTTTAGTTCCGGTCATGTGCAACTGTCCCCGCAATACATTTGCCAGGGTAACTTCCCCATCGACCAGTAACGTTTGGGAAACACCATTAATGACTACATTTTTTTTAATCAATTTATTTTCGCTCCTTTTTATTGTTATCTTTACAGTGGCTACCGTCCGATCACCAGTAAAGCAAATTCCCCGCCTATCATCTAATGAACAACTGGCAAATTTGTTCCTCCCATTCTTTTTTGTGGTTGCCAGAAATGGCTTTACTAATAAGTTCGGCTTGCTTTACTTTTTTGATTAGCTTTGCTTTACGTGGCTGTCATATATTATTTGCAAGATTCATGCCAATAATTCACACTATTTAAATATTTACTGTTAATTCTATTTTGCCACGAACCCTTATTATATTTGTTTTGACAACTAGATCATTAATTTCTTGCTATGAAGCTTACCTCAGAAATGTGCGGACACCTTGACCTAATGTTAAGAATGCGATACCATGCAAGGAGGAGCAGATTGTCCCCCCTCAGTCTGTTCCTGAACCGCTGGCAGTTTTAACTCCGCCAGGGTGTGTTTTAACTCAAACACGCTTTTGGTGATGAATTGGAGGCTAACGCTGTGGAAAAAATTAAAGTACAGAATTCTGTTGGTGCTGTCCTTATCCATGATATGACGCAAATTATCCCTGGTGTAATTAAGGGTCCCAGGTTTCGCAAGGGTCATGTCGTTCGGGAAGAAGATATTCCAATTCTCCTAAGCATGGGGAAAGAACATATTTACGCCTGGGATTCAACGCCCGGCCTCATCCATGAAAATGAAGCGGCAGAACGACTCGCATCTGCGGTTTCCGGTCTAGGAGTCATTTCAGACGAGCCTAAAGAAGGAAAAATCACGCTAACAGCTGCCCACGACGGCCTTCTCTATCTTTCCGAAGATGGCATCTGGGCCTTAAACTCTTTAGAAAATATCATCCTCGCCACACTTCACAATTATTACCCTGTCAAAATGGGAGATAAACTCGCTGGCACACGTGTTGTTCCTCTAATGATTAACGAAAAGGTGATCCTCGAAGCCGAGCAAATTGCCAGTACATTTTTAAATCCTATTATCGATGTTCGGCCTCTAAAGCAGTTGAAGGTTGGGATCGTCACAACAGGAAGTGAAGTTTATTCTGGCCGAATCCAAGATAAATTCGGCCCCGTACTACGTGCCAAGATTGAAGGCTGGGGATCTGTTGTTATCGGTCAAACGTTTGCTAACGATGATATACACCTAATTCAAAGCTGCATTCGAGATCATCTCACACAAGGAGCTGAAATGATCTTAGTCAGTGGTGGCATGTCGGTCGATCCGGATGACGTGACCCCCACTGCGATCAAAGAAATGGGAGCCGAACTCATTACTTACGGTGCACCGGTTTTACCTGGAGCTATGTTCCTGCTTGCCTACCTCGGAGATGTTCCAATCATGGGTTTACCCGGGTGCGTTATGTATTCCAAGACCACCGTCTTTGATTTAGTCGCTCCACGCCTGCTGACAGGAGAACGACTGATGCGCCAAGCCCTGACCAAACTTGGACACGGTGGTCTCTGTCTTGACTGTCCGATCTGCACATACCCTCGTTGCTCGTTCGGCAAGTAAACAACTCTAACCTAATCTATAAACAATACCAATATAAAAAGCACCTCCCCGATTTGGAGCAGGTGCTTTTTATATTGGTATTATAGGTCTACGAAAGTTGTTAGGCAGGACAGTTTTGCTATCTTGCCTAACCAATGTTCCTTTTTCGAGCGTTATGTCTTTAACTTTGTTCCATTTTGGAACACTTTGAAAGTGTTCTCTTCTTACAGTTGTTTGATTGAAATAGGTATGATATTCTTGTTAAGAATGGGACAATCAATTATCTATGCGCGAGAGGAGAGGGAAGAGTTATATGAGCAACCATTGGAAGCGTTTCATCAATGGAGAAAACGTGGAATCGGAAGTAACTCCTTCGATCTATCGTTCATGGCAGAGAAGCTTGGATTATCAAATAAACCACGCGTTAGTTGCTAACATGGACAATCTGTCTCCCCCTCTTCTCAGCGAACGTCGAAATGCTCAGGAATCTCTGCTGCGAGCGGGGGAACCTGTTTTACCATACATCTTCAGCTTACTTGGAAGCGTGGATTATACCGTTTTATTAGGTGACAACGATGGTTACATCATCGAAGCCATTGGAGACGCTCCTTTTATGAGTAAAGCTCAAAAAGTAAATTTACGTACTGGAGCCGATTGGCGTGAAGAAACTCGCGGAACCAATGCTATTGGAACTTCCCTCCGTGAAAATACCCCTATATCTGTCTTCGGCTGGGAACATTTTGTCCAAGATAATCACTTTTTAGCATGTTGGGCTGCCCCAATTCAGAACAGTCTTGGTTCACCGATGGGCGTTTTAGATATCAGCGGAGAAGCCAGTCCTGACAGACAAAGGATCTTAAGTATTGTGATGATGGGCGCAAGTATGATCGAGAAAAATTTACGCCTTTTCGAGTTGGAGAGTCAACTGAAGTTTTACCAGGAAGGATTCAAGTTAGCTTCCTCACTTTTACACCAAGGCTTCCTCGCCATTGATCATAACGGCACCATTACTAACATCAACCCTCTTGGTGCCGCACTTCTAGGGCGCAAAACAGAAGACATCATTGGGCAGCCCGCGGGGGATATCTTTAGTTCACCAAAAGGATGGATGTTAAGTGGTCAATCTCTAGATCTCCGTATTAAAGATCACACTGGGAAAGCAATTTCCTCTCATTTAACGCGCGTAATTAACGAGACCGGCCAGTCGCTCGGTGCCGTAGGAACAGTTCATCAAGTCACGGAGGATACCCTTATGACTAGTACTTTATGGATTGGACATAGCCCTGCTACGCTAAGAACTCTCGAACGTGCTGCGAAAGTTGCCCTAACTCACTCGTCAGTACTTATCCACGGTGAAAGCGGAACTGGTAAGGAAATTATTGCCCGGACTATCCATCAACTCAGCCCACGGAACGAAGGCCCATTTGTTGCTTTGAACTGTGCCTCGCTATCATCTTCTTTGGTTGAAAGTGAGTTATTTGGCTATGTAGAGGGCGCCTTCACAGGAGCACGCCGCGGTGGTAAACCAGGAAAATTTGAATTGGCCAATAAAGGAACCATTTTCCTCGATGAAATTGGTGATATGCCACTAAATGTTCAAGTCGCGCTCCTTCGAGTACTACAAGAAAAGGAAGTCTCTCGAGTCGGCGATACCAAAGCTGTTAAAATTGATGTCAGGATCCTTGCCGCCTCACACAAAGACCTCTCAAGCCTTGTGGCAACTGATAAGTTCCGCTTAGATCTCTATTATCGTCTAAAAGTCGTCACTTTAGAATTACCACCACTACGCGAACGTACAGAAGACATACAAGATTTAGTTCCCTACTTTATTCGCAAAGCATGTACAGCTTTTGGCAGTCCCATCTTAGGAATCCAGCCAGAAGTTTATGCTTATTTATTAGCTCAACCTTGGCCTGGTAATGTTCGAGAGCTTGAGAATTGTATTGAGAGCATGGTGGCTTTAGCAGAAGGCCCAGTTATTACCATTTCAGACTTACCAGATGAATTTCGACAGCCCATTTTAAAAACCGAAACCGAACCAGAACCTTTACTGAATCAACAGACCAAACATGCAATCCTCTATGCACTCACTCAAACCAAAGGAAAAATTGCTCCAGCCGCAAAACTTCTGGGCATTGGACGAAATACACTTTACCGCAAGATAAAGGATCTGGATATTAAGCTATAACACGTTTCTTCTGTTTCGTAGTTCTTCCCTGGAAGTTATTAATAAGCGTCTAACAACCAAAAGAGCCCTAAGGCTCTTTTGGTTGTTTAGACCTCAAATTCCGCTCCCCGAGCAGTCTATTTCTTACCCATAAACTCCAGCAAAGCCTTGATCACATCATCCGGCGTAGGCGGGCACCCCGGAACCTTGATATCCACGGGCAAAGTTTTCCCGATGCCCCTTTCGCTCGCATATGCTCCCTTAAATACCCCACCATCAATCGCACAATCCCCCACCGCCATAACCCATTTTGGTTTGGCCATTGCTTCATAGGTTTCACGGGCAGCATTCAATAAATGGGTGGAACCCGGCCCAGTACACGCTAATAAATCTGCATGGCGAGGGGAAGCCACGAAGTCAATTCCGAAATGTTGAAGATCATAAATGGAATTAATTGAAGCAGTAAGTTCCCAATCGCACCCATTACAGGAACCACAGTCAAGGTGACGAATCTGCAGGGACTTTCTAAAACTCGATGGCAAATTGGACGACTTGTGCGATCTTAACGAATTTCCGCCCTTCTGTGTGAGACGTCCCATACTTAACTTCCGGAGCAGCAAACTCCACATGTTATCTCCCCTTTTCGGTTAGCGGTCACAACAACTATAACACAACTCAAAACTTTTATTGATGAGCGGAAAGTCTGGCACGATATTGCCTGGTACAGTGAGCGGTACGGCAGGCCAGTTGGCATAGCTGGCTGAGCGAACTCGGCAGCGATAGATTTTACTCTCGTCATCCAACATGAGCCAAATAACATCTGTACCTCGCGGGGACTCAACACATCCCCAGGCCGGTTGCCAAGGTTGCATTCTATGTTCAGAAAAAGATTTTTGAATTTCCGGCCTATGCTCTGATTTCTTCATTCCTTCACTCAGTAAAATATGAAGGAATCGGAAACTCTCTCTGGTTTCCTTAACCCGTACCATTAGGCGAGACCAACAATCTCCCTTATGTTCGATCATTGCTTTAACCTTCAGTTCGGGATAGAGAAGGTGGGCATGGAGTTCTCGCCAGTCATAAGGTAAACCTGATGCTCGCGCAGCTGGTCCTGTCACTCCCAAATCAACAGCACTTTCCGGCTTTAATACTCCAGTCGTAACCGCCCTCTGTCTGAAGCCGTCATGTCTGATGAGTAAGGGTATCCATTTTTCAAAGTCGTCAGACAGTTCTTGTAATCGACTCCGAATGGTTTGACTTTCCGTTGGTCCGGGGATTGACTTCATTCCCCCTGGAACGACTATACCCCGCAAAAAACGATGGCCGAAGAATTCCAAATTTAGTCTTTGAAGTTCTTCTTTACATTGTGAACCATTGGCATTGCCTAATGCAAATCCAACTCCAGCACACATGTTTCCGATATCTCCCACATGATTGTAAACTCGTTCTAATTCCGCGAGGATCGTTCTCCATAATAAGACCGAACGGGAAATTTCAAAATTTGCGAGCTTCTCACTAGCCTCACAATAAGCAAGAGCATGACTTACAGTGCATACGCCACAAACTCGTTCAATGATGCGTAAACCATCTTCGATGCTTCTTCCTTCAATGAGTTTCTCTATTCCTTTGTGAGTATAAAAGAGCTGGGCTTCTAAATGCAGAACGGGTTCCCCGATAGCGTAAAAACGAAAATGCCCAGGTTCAATGATTCCTGCATGAATTGGACCAACCGGAACCTGAAAGATCCCGTCTCCATGCATTTCCGGAAACACTAAAGGTGCCCGTTTAAAGTCCTTGCTTTCCTTCCCAGTTTTGTAATCCTTACGCAAGGGATGGAATCCTTTCGGCCAACCTGGATGTAAGACCAAAGAGCGCGGATCAGGATGTCCGTCTGCCTGTAGCCCGAAAAGGTCTTGCGCTTCTCTCTCTGACCAGTTCAGGGCCGGAAAGATTAAAGCTAGCGATGGAAATTCAGATTTGATTCCTTTAGCGACTAGAGTAAGCGAAAAATCTTTGCCTGGAAAATGAAGCACTAAGTAAACACAAAATCCATTTCCCAATTGGCGCTCATCATTGACAACATGAGTTAACCAGATTGGATGCGGCCTCATTGCTATACAATATGCTAAGATTCCCGGAAGATCATGAGGGGGCACCTCAACTAAGCCCTCGTGTTTCTCCCACTGTTCAATCTTAACAGCTGGATTACTATAATAACTCTGTAGATACTCCTGTAAGCCTAGCATCCTATACTCCTCCCAATATAACTTTGACAACCTGATTTAGCGCCTGATTCAAACTTTGGGGAATGAACAAGCCTAAGAAAAGAACTACCAAAAGGGGGATCGAAAGGATCAACGTGCTTACACTCTCTCCAGGCTGGTACCGCCCGCTTGGCTTCCCATAAAGCATCTGGAGAAAATGATAGAGAAACCCTGCAAAGATCACTGTTAGGAACAGAATGGTTAAAAAACCCAGTAGCGAATGCCCTGTTTTATACAAACCCGATAAAATGCTCAGTTCTGAGCGAAACGTTCCAAACGGTGGTGTTCCAGTAATGCCCAATAAGCCAAAAACCATGATTATCCCGGTAAAAGGCCAGATTTTAAAGACCCCACGAATCCTAGAAATTTGTCTTGTTCCTGTCTTTTGTACCAAACTCCCAATAATAACAAATAGATTAGCCTTGGTTAGGCCATGAAGCAAGAGATGCAACGATGCCCCCCAGACAGCTTCTTTAGTGCCCAACCCAAAACCTATGGCTAAAATTCCCATGTGTTCAACACTCGAATAGGCCAATAAACGTTTAATATCTTTTTGCAATAAGATAAACCCTGCCATAAGTGCCAACGATAAAAATCCGAAACACATAAGTATCGTCCCTACGAAATGCGGACCCAAAGTGGTCAGACGAGCCAAACTGTACCAACGCAGAATAGCATAGAGCGCGCAGTTAAGTAATACAGCAGATAACAAGGCACTGACCGGCGATGGGGCCTGACTATGGGCATCAGGCAACCAAGCATGAATAGGAGCAAAACCGACCTTTGCCGCAAAGCCAACGACCGCGAACAAAACACCGAGCCGCACTAAATTTTGGTCTAACTGACTCGCTACTTTGGGGAGCATTCGCCAATCCAACGCGCTTAGGCTCTGACCCAAAAGCGGTGCAGCAGCCGCGAAAAGCAACATTGTTCCCAACAAAGCAAAGCTAATCCCTACCGTACACAAGATCACATATTTCCAAGCGGCTTCAACTGCCTGCTTGTTCCGATAAAAGCCCACCAAGAGAGTAGTGGCTAAAGTTGTCCCCTCAATTCCCACCCACATAACTCCTAGATTTGGTGTACTTACAACCAGAAGCATCGTTGCGATAAAGGTCCATATCCAGAAATAGTACCACTTCAACCTCGTTCGCGGCAGTTTCTTCTCACGGACTTCTTCTTCCATATATCCAAACGAAAATAAAATAACGTAAACAGCTATAATAATAATGACGCCAAGCAGCAAAGCACTCAGGGCATCCCAATATAAGATGCCTGACCAAGACGCATAAGACCCTTGCAAGAACGTTTGTCTTACCGTCCATCCTCCACTCAAGGTTAGCAAGACTAGGGCTACACTGTTTAATAGTTTTAAGTAGGTGTCCTTTGCCGAAACCAGCATTCCCACCGCCGCGATTACAGCCACTCCAATAAACATCGCATACTATCCTTTCAGTGATCTCATGTGATCAACATTCAGTGAATCATAATTTTCTAGCATTTGTTTAGACAAAATCACTATGATGACAATCCCAACTAAAATATCGAACATACTGCCCATTTCCACTAACAAAGGCATACCTTGGGTTAAGAAAAATCCAGCGAGGAAAATTCCATTATCGATTAGCAAGATTCCCAGAACTTGTACTATCGCGACTTTACGGATCATCATAAGCAGTAGACCATAGAAAATCAGTGCTAAGCCGACGGCTAAACCGTTACGAAAACCTGGCTGCGGCAGTGCCATCAAGGGCTTTGTCACTTCATAAGCTAGGAGGGTTAAGGCTCCTGCAACCACTACCGAGGAAGTGCGCTTTAAGTAGATTTCGCCCACCCACTCTGTCTTTGATTCTTGCAAAACACGTCCTAAAAGCACGGGGATGATTCCAGCCTTGCCGACTAACAATAATACACCAACTATGATGACCGATAATTCGTGGCTATAAATACCTTGAACTAAAATAAGTATAGAAACAGCGAAGGTTTGTAAGGTCCACCAAATCAGGGCTTTTTTCACCCGTGTGCTATAGACAATGCTTAGTCCGCTCGTCAAAAGCACAAATAATAATAGGTTGAGCTCATTTTCAGAAATGCCCACTTAAATCTGCCCCCTTATAAACCAAAGTGACACTAAGGCCAAAATGGCCGTGGCAGTGCTTGTTGCCAGGTAACCTGGAAGCAAGAAAAGTCGCCTCTTAACAAAGAGACTTTCCACTGTGGCAAAAAAGAACCCCAAAACGGCAACTTTTATTCCAGCGAAACCTAAAGCCCAAAGTAATCCTACTAACCCGATACTCCCGGAGATCAGCCCGCTTGGCCAAACGATTTGAGCCAACAAACAAAGCAATAAAAGTTGTTTAATCTGTTCAGAGAAACTAAGAAGAGCAAGTGAAGTCCCTGAATACTCCAACAACATCCCTTCATGAATCATGGTTAATTCCAAATGAGTATCCGGATTATCCACCGGAATTCGTCCCATCTCCGCGATACTAACGATCCCCAAAGCCAATAGGACCAATAACCGAGGGGCAAAAATGGGCGATACACCGACTAGGGCTGACGTAATCCCTTGCAGAGAGGTCGTCTCAGTGATAAACGCTAACACGATGAGTCCAAGAAGCAAGGCAGGTTCAGTTAATAATCCTACAAAAAGTTCTCTACTCGAGCCCATACCTCCAAACGTTCCGGCCCCTTCTAAACCCGCAAGGGTTAGAAACAAGCGCACTAAACCAAGACTGGCTCCGAATAAAAATAGGTCACCCCAACCGTTCAACGGCGCCCAGCCCCAAGCATTGGGAATAACGAGCCCAGCCATTAAGGTGCCTGCTAGGGCGATCCGCGGCGTCAGAAGAAAAATCCAGGAGGCATGTTCCGAGATCAGTTCCTCTTTTTGCAGCAATTTCCTTAAATCTCTGTAGGGTTGTAGCACTGAAGGGCCTTGTCGCATCTGCCAGAACGCTTTGCTTTTTTTAATGAATCCTTGAAGAAGCGGAGCTGCTACTAAAATCAGAGCCAAATGTCCAAGTCCCATCAGCAGACGGGTTAACATTATTAATAGTTCATCCATCTCTTCTCCTCCTAACGTCCTAGAATTAAAACGACGATTACTGTGATTAATAGATAGCCTAGATATAGATGGATACTCCCCTCTTGCAGTTTTCGGATTTGGGACGCTAGCCAAAGCAACCCGTGAATTAAAGGTCGATAGAAGATATCCTCAAAAACTTCTTTGATTCTTCCTTCGTACGTTAGAGAACGCAGACTGTAACGCGTTTCAGCAAAATCCACTTCTACGTGCCGGCGCGAACCCAATACTTTAGCAAAAAGGACTCGAATGGGATTTGTTAATCCGCCAGCGGTATATTGCATACTTTGAGTTAAGGGCCCACCACAATTCCAAGTTGCCGTCACTCTCCGCCTTCCTTGTTTGCTTAGAATCACAACAGCCACTGCAATTAAACCAAAGATAATCAGATAAATTGAAGCCATGTGGATTGAGTTCCCTAGAACCGACTCGATCCCTGGAGCTTCACCGTTTCTCAAAACTGTAAGAGGCAAATTAATTAAGGCTAATGTCGCTGAGGGCCAAAGGACACTTAAAAATGCTAACCCGCCAACTATTAATGGAGTTATATATTGAACAGGGACTACTTCTTTAGCCTTTTCTGCTACTGGAGACCGAGCTTGTCCGAGGAAGGAAATTCCAAACCACTTGACAAATGTGGCCATAGATAATCCTCCCACCAAAGCAAGAATTCCAATAAACATGGGTAATAGGACTTTACTCCAACCATTGAGAAGATTCGAGGTGTTCACCCAGAGAGATTGAAATAGTATCAATTCTCCCCAAAATCCACCTAAAGGAGGTAAGGCAGTAATGCCTATTATTCCAATCAGCGCTCCAAGACCCGTCTTCGGCATTCGTTTGAGCAATCCGCCCAACCGCTCGAGATTTCGTGTATGCGTCGCCTGGATTATGTTCCCAGCACCCATAAAAAGTAACGATTTGAAGAGCATATGTTGCAACGTATGCCAAAAGAAAGCAATGAGCGCTAAATCCATGGCCACATCATTTTTCCAAGACCTGGCCAGAAAAGCACTACCTAAAGCCATACCAAGAATGCCCACATTTTCTATAGTAGAATAAGCGAGCAATTTCTTAAGATCCGACTGCACCGATGCTGAGAGTATCCCGACGGTAGCAGATAAAGCGCCGACCACCATAAATAACCAACCCCACCATACTGGTCCAG
>OMOF01000824.1 GCA_900290375.1 Candidatus Desulfosporosinus infrequens | reverse complement strand
ACAATCCCTTTTTCTGGGATTTCTTCAATAATACCAACACTCTTTGCCCGTAATGCATCTCTTAACACACCACGAATCTTAAAGCGTTTATTCATACGGCTATCATAATCACCCAAACCGCTTTCTTTGATTCCCATATCGACTAACTGTTCGAAGGTTTTCTTGTTGGCAACAGCCCATGCTACTGCGCGACAAAGATGATCCCCTCGTTCTTGATCATAGGTTTCGATAATCGCTAACGCTTTACGAGCGCGTGCAACCGCTTCGTCTAATTCTTGCCGTTGTTCCACTGTTATTTCTTTTACTTTAGTCATTAAAAAATCCCCCCATTATTTTAATTATAAAATTGTATCAAGTCGGATAATCCCTCACTGAAGAACTATCTTTCGTTTACTATTCACTGTATTGTCTAAATTTTATATCAATTCATTCATTTTCACAATATATATATATGATCGCATTCATATGGAATAATTATTAATCTTTGTACACCCTAATTCATACTTTCTCTCGCCGAAAAAACTTCCCATATTAGGCATCTGAAAGAAAATAAGTAGTAAGAAATTCTAACATAGCAAATCTTTAGTGAGTTCCATACATATAAAAATAGCTCACAGAAATCACCTATTCTGTGAGCTATCTATACGAACTAAATAATTAGCATTCAGGTATTTAACCATAAGGGGCGGTTAAGTGCTAACGTCGTAGCGTTGGTTAAATCCTGAATAAGCAATTTTATTTCGTTAGATTTGAAATTTTGTAACTGCCTCTTCCAAATTACGCGCTAATTTAGAAAGTTCTCGACTTGAAGCAGCGACTTCCTGCATGGAAGCGGATTGTTCTTCTGTAGCGGCAGAAATCGTTTGGGTTTCCCCAGCACTTTTTTTGCTAATCTTATCGATTTCCTGTGCAGATACTAACAGGCTTTGCCCATTGAACGCAATGTTTTTGATGGATGAAGATATTTCATTAATTTGATTTGACAATTCGATTACAGATTCAACAATATTACCAAAGGTTG
>OMOF01000825.1 GCA_900290375.1 Candidatus Desulfosporosinus infrequens | reverse complement strand
CTTGATTTTCTAATTCTGTAGTTAAAAGATTGAGAAAGTCGCTTTCATTCAGCGTTGGTGTTGCTGTTTGTGACGTAGCTGTATTTCCATTCGCTGCACTTGAGGTGGGACTTGTCCCACCGACTGTACTACTCATAGTTCTAAGCCCTCCTATGCTGTTACATTAATTCGATTAGTTCCCTCCTCGCCACTAAAGAGGGGAATGGTACCTGTGATAATATCCTCTTCGTCATTATTGGGAGCGTTTTGAGATAACGTCCGACGAGATTCTCCGTGAGAATTATGTTGTCCGGCTCCCCCTTGACCCATTTGTAACATGCCACAGTTTACCCCTTGGTTCGCAAGGGCTTGGCGCAAATCAGGAAGTTGATTTTGCAGAAGTTGACCAGTCGCAGCCTGAGAAGCTTGTACCTCTAGGTGGACCTGACCGTTCTCCCAACGCAAGTCAATTTGAATCTTTCCTAAATCTGCTGGATGGAGTTGAATGTCTAATTGCTTTAAATCTTGAGCTTTGTTTAAGACTTGCCCACGTATTACAGTGGAGATCTGCTCCCAGACAGGAACGGCGACAGTTTTCCCGTCTGCTCCATTTACCGCTGTAGGATTGCTTACAACCCCTACTCCAACACTAGCATTCAGATTTTGCACATCATTTCCAGAAAGTTCAGAAATTTTTTCGCTCTCAGCTTTTAGAACTTCGTGCCCACCAACTCCCTGGAGAAGTTTTGCAGTTTTAGTCTCTGTGGGACCCATTTCCTCTGCTTGCTGCTGTAAAGTGGCCTGAAACGCAACATTTTTTGGCCGCGCTGCCTCTGAATTCAACTCATTGCCTTGCGCTTGCTTCAATAATGGATCCTTACTTCCTTCAGCTAGAGAATCGCTCTGACCGATCTCAGTCGGAATCGTTTGCCGAATTCTCTGAGAGGCTTTACCTCCTTTAACCCCTTCGCCTCCTAGACTTAATTGCGGAGAAAGAGTTTCTAACAAGCTGGAGCCCGTCACTATCGCTTGGCCCCGAACATCTTTGACCATAGCTTGACTCAGACTATTAGCTCCTACGCTTTCTATACTTAAGAAATTTTCCTTTGCAGAGGGCATTTTTCCGGAGAGTGACTCGGAATAATTCCTACCCTTAGTTTCTGACGAATTTAGCGATGTCGCTTGACTACTTGTTACCGAACCCTCTCGAGCAACCTCATCACCCGTCACCATCGTTCGCAGCTGAACGCCCTTGCCCACATTCTGGCTCAAGCTATTAGCTCCAGGGTCTTCTCCACTTTGGCTGTTCCCCTTTGCCGAGGGCATCTTTCCGGAGAGCGCCTCTGAGAAATTCAGGCCGTTAGTTGCTGACGAATTTAGCGGTGTCGCTTGACCACTTGTCCCTGGCCTCTCTTGGGCAACGTCGCCTAGCACTGATGACCAATCCTGAAGAACTTTATCCGTATCTTGACTTAAACTATTACCTCCAGCACTTTCTCCACTTAGGCTGTTCCCCTTTGCAGAGGGCATTGTTCCAGAGAGCACCTCTGAGACATTCAGGCCCTCAGTTGCTGACGAATTTAGCGGTATCGCTTGACCACTTGTCTCTGACCTCTCTTGGTCGATGTCGCTTAGCACAGTCGTCCAACCCTGAACAACCTTGGCCATATCCTGACTTACACTATTTGTACCAGAGCTTTCTGACGCTAACGCCGTCTCCTTGGGAGATACGGCTGTAATCTCACCAGAGAGTGAATCCAAAAGCTCTCCTATAACCTGTCTATATTTATCCAACTCAGCAATTTTAGAGGTATCCCCATTAGATGTCGAAGCTGTCATCCCCATCGACATTGCAACAGCTGTTGTACTCAACGGAACTCCGTTCACGAGAGCAGAATTAGAGGCATCGTTTCCGAAATTCTCCTCTTTACCTGCCGAGCGATCACTCTGAAGCGTCGACTGCGCAAGCAACGGAAGCACCATAGTTCCGTACCCTAGCACACCTACCATTCCATTCGGATTTTGTGTGTTTTGGAGAGGATGATCAGCGCTCTGCTTCTCTTCCCCATTTTGGCTTATTTTAGAGTTCTGCCCTTTCAGATCTGTGCTTGGCTTCATCGAGCCACTAAGCAGCGCTGCGAAACCCGCCGCAACATTTTCAGAACTGTCTGTTAAGTCCCTTTCCTTAGGGGATGCTGTTTTCTGTACTTTATTTCCGCCCATAGGGATATCCGAAAGGACAA
>OMOF01000826.1 GCA_900290375.1 Candidatus Desulfosporosinus infrequens | reverse complement strand
CCAGGATATAACTCATCGAAAACTGATCGAACTCAAACTAAAAGAAAGTGAAGAGAAATTCAAAGAACTTGCCGAAAATCTTGGCGAAATGATTTGGGTTCATCAGGATGGTCAATTTGTTTATGTTAATCCAATCTATGAAAAAGTATGGGGAAGAACCCGCCAAAGCCTATATGACAATCCAC
Organism: Candidatus Desulfosporosinus infrequens; assembly: GCA_900290375.1. Lineage (GTDB taxonomy): Bacteria > Bacillota > Desulfitobacteriia > Desulfitobacteriales > Desulfitobacteriaceae > Desulfosporosinus > Desulfosporosinus infrequens. The sequence goes on along the minus strand of OMOF01000826.1, from coordinate 1,450 downwards.
ATTCATTTATTGACTCTGTACATCCTGATGACAAGGAAAGAATTATGCAAGCGTATTTGAAAGAAGACAATTCAGATGATTTGTTTTATGAACAGTACAAGCTTATCAGACCCGATGGAACAATCCGATGGATTCGTTCAAGGTCATTTGCAATTTATAGCGAAAATGGGAAGATTATTCGGAGAATAGGTATCGCTGATGATATTACTGAAATCAAAGAACATGAGGAATCACTAATACAGGCGATGGAAGACGCAAAGACTGCCAATAAGGCAAAAAGCCAGTTTTTAGCTAATATGTCCCATGAAATTAGGACCCCCATGAATGGCATTCTCGGAATGGCGCAACTGCTTGTAATGGACCTGCGTGATGAGCAGAAGGAAATGGCAACTGTGATTAAAACTAGCGGCGATAACCTCTTAACCATTATCAATGATATCCTTGATATATCAAATATCGAGGCTGGGAAAGTCAGACTAAGCCCGGAAAAATTTAAAATAACTAGGTTGGTCAATGAAGTTAATAATATAATACAACCCCTAGTCGTTCGAAAAGGGCTTGAGTATAAATCTCTTATTGATAAAGAAATAATAGAATATCTTATTGGTGATCTAGGCAGACTTAAGCAGATCTTGATTAATCTGTTGGGAAATTCTATTAAATTCACGCAACGTGGAACGATTGAGCTATCCATCAATAAAGGGAAAGTATTTGAGGATAGGATACAATTGGTCTTTACCATAAAAGATACAGGGATTGGCATATCAGACGATAAAATAGGGCAATTGTTTACCTATTTTACCCAGGGCGATGATTCTGTTACCAAGGAATATGGTGGAACGGGTCTGGGGCTAGCGATCTCCAAACAACTCATTAATATGATGGACGGAGAAATCAGCGTGGAAAGTCGATTAGGGGTAGGGAGCAATTTCTCATTTAATGCCATCTTCATGCAAGCAGAGGAAGCGAAGGAGACTAACAAAGTTACCAATGAAGATGCTCCAAAAATTACTATTACCGATACCACGGCTTTACTCGTTGAGGACGATTATGTGAGTGGAGTGGTTATGAAAAAGCTCTGCGAACGGAAAAATATCAACATGAAAATTGCAACTAGTGGCAAAAAAGCGTTAGATATATTGAAAAATGAGACCTTTGATATCATTTTTATGGACATCCAGATGCCCGACATAAGTGGTTATGAGACCACTAAAATTATCAGAGATATGGGTAAGCATACCCCTATTATTGCGACAACAGCTTTCGCTTTAGTGGGTGATAGGGAGAAATGTATAGAAGCTGGTATGGATGATTATTTGGGAAAGCCAATCGATGCAGAAAAATTCTATGCTATTGTAGAAAAGTATGTTTCGGAGAAATAAGGGAGTACTCTCTCTGTCTAGCCATCCTCAGTAGGGAACATGTTCGGTATGTAATTATATCCATAAAC
>OMOF01000950.1 GCA_900290375.1 Candidatus Desulfosporosinus infrequens | reverse complement strand
AACGTTTCGTGGGCTGGGTTATACCGAGGCTATTACGGCGTTAACCTTCATTAGCCCAGACGGTGAGCGTGTTCAGACCAGTGGAGTCTCTGATAAAACATCGAGAATTGCCCTTGCGTACCGAGAGTCTACAGATAAGCTGAATTGTAATGATGTATTAGCCTTGATATTGAAGTACGACACGGAGAAACGCGAAATGGATGTTCTGGAGTATTGTATTACGCTATTGGAGCCGAGACTTTCTGAGGTAATAACGGATATGTTCATCAACAAAATGCCATGGGCTGAGCTTTGTGATAAATACTACGTCTCACAGCCTATGCTCTGTAAGTATCGTAGAAAGGCTATAGAGAAACTAGCTAAAATGCTCGATGGAAAAACAGGTGGTTTAGAACTGGTTAAGTAGTGGTTAAGTGTGGGTTAGGTGACAGTTATATACTGTACATGATATAATCAAGCTGTGAAAAGTATATAGAGGCTCTTGGACATTAACTTGTCCAGGGGCCTTTTTATATTGATCGCCCTCCTTCTTATATAGCGGCCTTCGGGTCGCATTCTTTTTAAAACACGGCTGCTTATGGCGACCTTTTATATTTGATAAGGGCAGGGATGGATTATGGTGAGGTGTTCTTTATTCATACCAACTGAATTAGAATGCACAAAAGCCTGTACTAACTGTAAACGTTGGAACGGGAAGAAATGCAAGGATGAACAACAGTTACGAGAAATGTACGAAGAATCTGAGGAATTTAAAATCTATGATCAGATGATGAGAGGGAACAGAGGGGTATACCTCATATGACAGACGAACGTAGGTATACCGTGGGGGGAAGGTGATTTAATGTGAGCAAAAACAAATGGCCATCAGTCGAGGAGAAGTTAATCCTTATTGAAAAGTGGATGCGTGATGGCCTTACTGAGGAACAGGTGTGTAAGAACTTAGGGATTAGCGTATTTACAATAAATGCCTATAAAAAGAAATACCCAGAGCTTGTCAAAGTCCTA
>OMOF01000828.1 GCA_900290375.1 Candidatus Desulfosporosinus infrequens | reverse complement strand
TATTCCGGCGATCATAGATTACTGAAACGGTGATACGCGTTTAAGGATTTGTAACAGTAGGGTTTCTGTAAGCTGAGATTAAATTCCAAAACTATGATATAAACTGTCGACGCAAATGAGGGTGTGAATCTCACACTAACCCGAATAATCTAAACTTATCATTCTTGGATTATTTCTAGATAACCAAGGAGGAAATAAAGGGAAGATGGGGAAAGTATTAAATGTGAATTCGATATAGATATGTATTAAAGGACCTTTTCCAATACTATGGGAATTGGTTCAAATGAATACAATTTATGCAGTTCATTCTATTCTGATGTAGCTAATATAGAAGATAAGAGTGGAGAAAATGAGGAAGATTGATGAGACAAACTGTGAAATTGGCGCTTGTAACCGGCGTAGTTGCCATTATCGTCGTAGGAACTGCCAGTATAGTTACCATTGAAAAAAAGAGCGGATCATCCAATAAAGCGTCTGCCCATACGGATGTCGGTCTTAATGAGACAGCAAACAATCAAGAGCAGGCTGGTGATACAATCCCTTCCAGGCAGACTCGAATTTCGACAGACCAACCATCTCCAGCTTTTAAGCCAGGGACTAAGTTTGCTCCGGAAGGTCTGACCGTAGCAGATAATACTTTTGTTTTTGACAGCAGAAGGGTTGACGTAAACGGCGATGGTTTTGTGGATGATGTAGTGCTTATCGGCGAGAAGCAGGATAATAATAATCCCTACGTGCAAAACATTAGCGTCTCAGTAAAAGACGGTCATACAGGTAAGGTTTCAACGGCTTCGATAGGGGAATTGAATGTTGGACTTGAGCCTAAATTCTTTATTGGTAGTTTTTCCAGCGCCAAGTACAACGACATTTTGGTTTCTTTTGCCACCGGAGGAAGTGGTGGAGTGTATCAGTATGCTCTTCTGACTGATCAAGATGGCCAAGCAGTATCTACAGTACCTCAAAAAAAGTTGAATGAGGGACTGCCTCTGGAGACCCAATGCTTTTCCGGGTTTGTACTGAAGGTTACTGATAGAAACACTGGGTATATAGCGACAATTGATCTTAAAAAAGGATCAACTGATTACCAAAGACTTGGTATTTACAATGAAAAAGGTGAATTATTACAGGATCCTATGATACTTATTGATGGATTTGGAGTTCTTAAACCAGAGCTTAACGGGGTCGGAATCTACGAGTTGCACGGTATTCAGAGGATTTCGGTTGGTGCCCATGCGAATTCGGTAGCTAATGCCGAATCAGTCTGGAGTGTGAGTAATGGTCAACTTAAGCTATTGAACGAGAATATTAAGGCTCTAAATTAGGACTTCACTTTTGTTTTTAGTTAGTTTCCTAGACAATCCTGATGAATTTGACTTAGTTCTCATGGGGGGGCATATCGATTGGAATATGATTAACTCTCTTGTTCAGTAATTAAATGCTGGGGCTCACCCGTAGCAACATGCTCCTGTTTTTTCCCGATTGCCATAACTGACAGAAAAGCTAAAGTTGCGAAGATTACAGATATTTTCATGGCATATTGGGTTCCGCTCTGAAAGGCTATCTGTTTGAGAGAAAGCATAATGTGCAACATTTCATTAGGTTTGGTCAACCCATACACGCTTGAAGTTAAGCCATAATTGGAAATCTCCTGCAGCGAATGCGTGCTGACATTTTGGAGGTAGGAATTAAGAGCGTAATTCGTGTGACTTTGCATTGCTGTACTCAGAATCGCTGTGCCAAGGGAGCCAGCCACCATGCGCATTGTATTCATTAAGGCAGTTGCCTGACTTATCTGAGGACGAGGCACTGCGTTCATCCCCGCTGTGTTAATCGGCATATTGCTTAAACCCATACCGGTTGAGCGGAACATATAGAGCATCATAATACTGGTAAAGGACCACTCTATATTGATATTAGTTAATAATATAGATAAGCAAAGCACCAAAAATATGCCAAACGCCGCAGGTATCCTGGCTCCCACTTTGTCGAACATGGCCCCGCTAACAGGCATAAGAAAGCCCGTAGCTAAAGCCCCCGGCATTGTCAAAAGACCAGTTTGTAAAGGAGAAAGGCCAAGCCCATTTTGCAAAAAGACAGGCAGGATAAACAGAATTCCCAGCATTGTCATGCTAAGCAAACCTGTAGCAACTACTGATACTGTAAATATCCTGTTTTTAAGCAAGCGCAAATTCAACATCGGATACTCTGTCGTTAATTCCAACACTACAAATAGGGAAAGCAATATAACGGAGGCTGTTAACAGAGAAATTATTTTCAAAGATGTCCAACCGCTGTTCGGTACATCAGACAGCGCATAGAGCAAACAAAAAAAACCGGGTAATGAAGTCGCTAAACCAGGCAGATCAAATCTATACATTTTTTTAGCGGGGAATTCGGGTAAAATCGCTTTGGCCATTAGAAAGCCGGCAATACCAACTGGAACGTTAATAAAAAAAATCAAACGCCAGTCCAAATATTCAACAAAATAGCCACCGAGCGTCGGCCCGAAAGCTGGAGCGAATATTATGGCAATTCCCCAGAAGCCCATTATCACTCCTCTCTTTTCGGGTTTGGATAAGCTAAATAATATAGCCATACTGAGAGGTATGAGCATTGCTCCACCTATTGCCTGAATTACCCGAAAAAAAATTATGGATTCTACACTCCAAGATATCCCGCATAGGGCAGAACCCAGGGTAAATTCAGCAAGAGCAAAGAGAAAAACTTTTTTATAGCCATAACGTTCTCCAATAAAACCGCTTGCCGGAGTTAGCATGCCTTGGGTCAATAAATAGATTGTCACTACCCATGATATAGTGCTCTGTGTAGTACTGAAAACGGACGTCATTTTGGGAATAGCTACATTGACCACCTCTGAGTCCAGAACAGCCATAAAAACACCTAAGACGGTTGTGATCACGACCAGAGGACGCACTCCATATTTTTCCTCAAAGGACACTTATTTTCCTCCCCCTCTCTGCCAAATAAGATTTCGCACCAACTCTTCGGAACAACTTTATGATCAATTAGTGTAAAATGGATAACTTTATCTTAATTAGCGGATAAGGTCAGCAAAGTGTACCCTTCGTAGGTACTCAATCAAAATGCATATCGTTACTTTCACCTTATTATTGATTCTACATGTTTCATAATATTCCTCTATAGAAAATTTACACTTAAAAACTATCTTTCGGTCTTGTTTCTGTTCTTATTTTTGGTGATTGTAGTGGGCTTGTCTCCAATTACATCTCACAAGATATATTTCGACATAACAAGCAAAATTCTTGTCAAAAACGAAGCGTACGAGTAAGGTAGTCAAAAGATCATGGGATTCACTCCTCGTTTATGGCTAAAGAAATATTGTTTAACAGATTTATAATAACATGTCGTAGGCATGTTGGGATGAAAATTTATCACTAATCAGGCTCGATTACAATTCTTCCCTTTATTCGGGAAGCGTATTGGTCTTACCAGCTTTCCAGTAGTAAGATGATCAACGATCAAAATTGAGCAGGACCTAAGAGCTAAGTTCTTCTCAGGAAACTCTCAGTTTCCCATGTTAAACTAAGTTAAAGTTAAATAAAGGTAGTGATGCTCTGTGCTGAAAAACTAGCGAAAAGAACTCGTTTGGAAAGAAGAATTTAAGAGTATAACTAGGAAAAGAAAGGAAGATGTATAAATGCGCAATTTAAAAGTTTTATTGACTTCCGGATTAGTTATAGGTGTTTGTATGTTTTTGGCTTTACCCGTTATGGCTGATACCAGTGCATCAGCTACTAATCCTAAC
>OMOF01000829.1 GCA_900290375.1 Candidatus Desulfosporosinus infrequens | reverse complement strand
GTGAACAACGATACAATAATAAGGACGATAAAGCTCAAAGGGACACCTACAAGTGCTGGATTACTAAATGCAAAGGGAGCTTTAACACCCACTAAATTGTAAACACTGGAGTAAGTGTCTTGTGAAAACAAGATTATCACACAAGAAGCTACCAATCCCACCACTATTGAACATATCACTCCCGTTGCAGTTGTTTTTTTCCAGAAAAGAATCATAACAATTGAAGGGAAGTTGGCTGCGGCTGCAACAGCAAATGCCCATCCTACCAAAGATGCGACATTCATATTTTTGAAGAGAATCCCTAATACCATGGCGATGCAACCTACCACAATTGCGGTAACTTTCCCAGCATAAACTTTTTTCTTGTCAGTCAATTTCATATTGAAGAACTTATCCATCAGGTCGTGGGCAATAGCCCCAGAAGCTGCGACAATTAGACCGCTGACCGTGCCAAGTACTGTGGAAAAAGCTATAGCAGAAATCATGGCGAAAATTGCGATACCAACGGCTTTGGCCATTAACGGGGCTGCCATATTGACATTGGTAAGATCAAGAACTCCACCAGTCATGGCACCTAAACCCATGTAGAGGGTAAGAACATAGAAGACAGCCATGGCAGTGATTGCAACAAGGGTAGATTTCCTAGCAGCAGAAGGGCTTGGAACCGTATAATAACGAATCAGAACATGCGGCAAGGAGGCGGTACCTAAAAACAATGCCAACATTAGAGATACAAAATTGAATCTGTCAACTGACGTTGCGCCTTTGGCGGGATCAACTTTGAANNTACCAGAGGTAGGATTTTGGAAATAAACCGATACTTGATTGCCTCCATCCTTAATTACAGCATGATCCCAACGGATTATTGTGCTATTACTGATCTTCGCGATATAAGTGAGGGGATTCAAAGAACCCGTAGTTACAGGAGTATTGGCAGTACCTTTTTGCCCGTCAATCGAACTAATGGAGCCAACCTGAAAAAATTTGTTACTTGATTTGGGTTCTCCATTGTAAAGCATGGATCCATCAGCAAGCTTAGTGATTGTTTCCGTTTCTTCCAAGATATTTTTTGGTGCATTAAGTGTCCAAAAGCTCTCAACATTATCCTTGGAAAGCTTCACAAAACTCTTAGTCTTGGTTTTAATTAAACTCATTACTTGATAGGAAGGATCATCAAGTTTTACAGAAGTATCACTTATACTGCTGACCTTTAAGGCAATAAGATTGTGATAGGGAACGTCTGTTTTATCTGGTGAAGTTGACAACCCACGTGAAAGCACAAGGAATGTCAAGATTAATGAAAAGGTGATTAACAAAGCGCCTTTGAA
>OMOF01000830.1 GCA_900290375.1 Candidatus Desulfosporosinus infrequens | reverse complement strand
TTTCGAGCGAGGTGAATGTTGAGGCTTTACGTGAAAGCGTTATTCGTTCCTGGGAGGAAGACAATCACTATTATGTCCAATCAAATCCACAACGCTTAATGTCGGATGAGTATCATTACGGTTTTGGACTACTAATCGGTGCCCCAAGCAATCTAATCGAGCGAAAGAGATCATTATTCGAAAACACTTTTACCAGTATTAAAAATATTTTAAATAACCCTCAGTTATCGTTTAAGGGTTTCATTACGGATGACAGTTTAAAAGATAAATATCGAGTCATTACGATTGTCACCGGTTTACCTTATCCGGTGGAACGTATTCAGAGCCTTAACAGTATTGTCCAACAACAGGGTATGAATAATAATATTGATGATACACCCAATTTCCTCAAAGGTATTAATCGTCAAACTCTGATTGGTCAACCGTTGACTAAGAAAACATCAAAGGAAGGGTTTGATATGATCAGCCTTTTAACTGAAGTTTTCCCAGCAGAGCAATCGGCAGCTGCTAAAGAAGAAGTTTCCATGAATACTCTATTTTCTTTTAACAGCCCCCCTAAGACCGAAAAAAAAGGNNAAGGTAAATAAATTTTGCGGAAGGATCTTGCTAATCATCTATGAGCCGTCATACGTGAAACGTTATCAATACTAGAGGCTGCTATTTACCTTATGGCAGCCTCTTTCCTATCGTTAGTTATCGTTCGAATTGATTGATATTTTGTGTCATACTGCGTCGGCATCTTTGACTTGTTAAAACTCCAATGTCGTACCAGCACTCGCCAATTTGAACTGGGCAGGAAATTCGACAGCTAAGCGGCTGGCCATCGGCAATCCCGTACAATGAAAAATACTCAAATTATGCTATTTACAAATATATTTACGTGTGTTATAATTTTCATTACGTGTTAAGTTATTGAAAGAAAGAGGTACCCATTATGCATCTTCAGAATGAATTTAATACCTTATATAACGAGATAGAGCTGTTGAAGCGTGACAAGCATTGTATTGTTGGTGAGGGAAAATTTATAACACTTAAAAATGAAATCCTAGACATTCTTAAAACTTTATTCGGAGAAACATCTAGGGAATATAGAGTTGTGAAATTGACGAATTCTCCAGCCACAGTGTTTAAAGTAATGTATCACATTGCTTCTAGAACTGAAACTCTAATCAGTATCAAAACAGCGGTAAATATGTAAGTCTCCAAAGACCATTTTGCAGGTATAAACTCTCCACAATTGTCGTTTTAAACGGCGAGGTTGGAGAGTTTTTTCATGTGCACTTGATTCTTCGTAGGCTTTCGTTGAATGCAACAACACACTACTTGAAACTCTATCAGAAAGGACCATTTATGGATGAAAAACTTGCTTTCCAAATGGGTCATATCTCAAAGTATCTCGGTTAGTTTCGACCAAGTGCAACTTGCATGACAGATATTCGTTGGTTAAATTCAGATTGTTTAGTTGCATCCGTTACTTTAGAAACTTTGTCTTGTGCGTCAGTAATGCATAAATTCACTATATCTGCACTGCTTTTTGCGGTTAGTCCTTCCAGCGTACTTACCGCTTTTTCCGCATCTGTTTCTGCCGAAGCTTCGGCTTTCGCTGCTGCTAATGCCTTTTGATCCGCTAACTGGTGTTGAAGCTGATTTCTGATTGAATCCAAAGCTAAATACTTAGCGTTTATTCTGTCCATAAACGCTTGCTTTTTAGATAGACTGTCTATATTTTTGACATCGTTCACTGCAATAGTATAAATTTGATCAATAGTTTGAAGAGAATCCACATCAGTATACGAAGCATTTTCGTATGCTACTACTTCGGCCTCTTCTTTAGCTTCACGTGCTGGCTCGGCAGCATCCCATTGCTGTTGTTTTACGGCCGCTTTTTGTGCCCCTCAGCCGATTTATCCAATAGCGGCTGAGAAAACATATCCTGCAGGCCAGAATCATAAGATACCATATTACCATTATCATCAATATTTTTTAACACAATGCCTGCTGGCTTGTCAAAATCTAACTGAGGTAAATCTCTATGAATTGCTGTCATGTAATCCAGCCATATATGACCTGGATAGGAATTCCCGTAAAGGGAGGGAATAGGTTCAGGTATGTCATAACCACACCATACAGCAGTTGTATAATATTTTGAATACCCACAAAACCATCCATCTTTACTTTGATCGGTGCTGCCAGTTTTCCCAGCAACTATTTGTCCTGATATTTTTAACGCTGCACCCGTCCCATCATCTGAACTTATGACACCTTTTAAGACATCCGTCATCATATAGGCTGATTCAGGAGTATAGACCTGTACTCCTGTGCGTGGATTGGCGTATATAACTTGTGAATTAATATATTTCACTTGTTTTACACAACTGGGCTGTTCATAATACCCATGATTTTCTAATGTGAAATAACCTCCAGCTTGCTCTACAGGGGTTACGCCCGATGTAAATCCACCTATGGCTGCAATTGGAGTATTGTCTTCTGGATATATACCAGAATACTGCATTTTAGCTAAATAATTTAACCCTACTACTGGATTTACATTCTCTAATACCTTAAAGGCTACTGTATTAATGGATACTTCAGTAGCATATCGTATCGTTACCGACCCTTGATAAGAATGCGTGTCATTGACTGGTCCATTTTCGATATAACTATCGTTTATTTGAGATAGAGGATGAAAACCTTTGTCAAAAGCCGGAGCATAGTCGAGTACTGGTTTTATGGAGGATCCTGGTTGCCTAAAGCTCAAAAATGCACGATTAAATATATCACTAGTTCCTCTTCCACCTACTATAGCAACTATGTAACCAGTTTGATTGTCAATTGACACAGCTGCCCCCTGCATCTTGTATTTATTAGTTTTAGGATCTACATCGGTGAAACTTGCCAGATTAGAATCTACATCATTCTGAAGTTCTGTCTGCTTGCTCGTGTTTAGAGAAGTATATATTTGATACCCGCCACTTCGTACTTGCTTGTCAAATTTCAGATACTCTTCCTGGTACTGACTTTCATATGATTTACGAGCATCATCTGATGCAAATATGAATTGAAACTTAAAGGCATCTTGTTGCATCATTTCGCGCACAACACAATCGATAGCATAACTAGTCATGTAGTTTTCAGGAGTTACTACTGACTCCTTTATATTTAAAGTCAGCGCTTCATTTTTTGCCTCGTTATATTGAGCTTGGGTTATTTTATTTTGGACTAGCATCGAGTTTAGAACAATATTACGGCGTGCTGTAGAATTTTTAGGATTTTTAGTTGGACTGAATAGCGTAGGATTGTTTGATACTCCACATAAGGTGGCCGATTCGGCAAGTGTTAAATCAGAAGCAGGCTTGGAGAAATAGTGTTGAGCGGCATCTTCGATCCCATAGCACCCCTCGCCAAAATAACAATTATTAACATAAAACTCCAATATCTGTTGTTTTGAATATGCTTTATTAATATACATTGAAATCAAAATTTCAGGTAATTTTCTAGATATTGTCCTGCTTTGAGTTAAAAATACATTCTTTACAA
>OMOF01000831.1 GCA_900290375.1 Candidatus Desulfosporosinus infrequens | reverse complement strand
ATTGCTTTATACACAATTCCGCTCGTATTAAAAAATCTTTGTTACTACTCAGGCGTTCTCATGTAGCGCAACTCCTGATATAGTAACATAACAAAGCATATCGAATATTGCCAACAAAAATGGTCAAAAAAAAGAGGGGGTACCTTTATTCGGCAACCCCAATTCAGACAACTATTTCCTACTGCACTTGTGGGATGAATGGTCGCCCCCTCAACGCTCTTGTGATAGCTTCCATAGCGTTGATCCCATTTTTCTTTGCGGTGGATAAATAACTTCTTATCCTGCAAAATATGTTGGCCCCATCTTTGCCACGAAAACATCCAGATATTTTTTGTCTTAGTTTCTGCATGCGTATATCTCTTTCTGCACGGTTATTATCAAAAGGAATATCAAAATCATACATAAAAGCAAGAGTTTCAAGATCATAATTTTGAAGTTTAAGTAATAGCTGTAATGCCTTGCTTTTCTTAGATTTCCCCTGCTTATTCAGTATCTGAGGACTTTTCTTAGCATCCTCCCCAATACCGTTCTCTATGATGGTGTGATATCGTTTTTGCCAAATCTTAATTTCTTCATCAGGCATCTCGAAGAAACCTTCCATTTTAAGATCTTTTACTCTGCGATTAATTTCAATCAGCAGGCAGGCCATTGTATTTGCCCAATCTTGATGGTAGTTTTCAACAATATCTTTCAAATATCTAAGATTATGAGCATTACATTCTGCATGTGTACAGTCGGTGAAACAATAGTATGGCTTCCAGTGATCGTGTACCGAAGTGCCATTGAAATTGGCAAGGATACCAATATCCTGTGCCGCTTGTTGACCTCTTTTATCATGAATTTCATAATAGGTCAATGCTTCGGTAGAGGCCACATGCATCCATTTAGTTTTACCTTCAGAACGCATTCCCGTTTCATCAAAATGCACAACTTTTGCATCGATGATTTGTTTCTTGATATCCTCTACTGCGTCCTTTAGTTTCTCACAAAGTGCTCTTGAGACATTTACCAGTGTACCTTGGCTTACTGAATGACCAGTAATGTCTTGAATCACTTCAACAGTTCTTGCTAATGGAATTAACTGTTGTAATGTTAGATACCCCATTAGTGTTTGCATGTTTTCTCCATATTGTGTCGGTTGTGTTACGCCATCGGGGAACTCTGTCTTATGCTTTTTCCCGCATTTAGGGCATGTCTTATTATAAGTAACATATTCTGTTACCCAAATTTGAGGCTTTGGAATGTCAAATACTTGGCGAGTCTTCTTTGTACTTTCGATTCTTTCCAAATTGCAGCCACAATCGCAACTTTCTTGTATTTTAAATTCCACTATTGCATTGGGATTCTGCACTTTTTCCAGTGTTTTACCCGCGTGTCCTAGTTGGCCGCCAGTAGCTTTACCACTCTTTTCACGGCTATTTTTAGGTGCTTTCTTTCCGTACCCATCTCCGGATGGTGGTTTGCTACTATTGCTACTGTTCTTGTTAAGCCGAGCCTCAAGCTCTGCTATCCGCATATCTTGTTTGGCACTGGATGATTTCAAATCAACAAGTTCGTGACTGAGATTAGTGATAGTCCCTGTTAATGATTGAATTTGTGAGCTCATATCTTTTACTACCGTTATTACGGCATTTATACCTTCAGTATAGGTTGCAATTATTTTTGATTCATCCATATTGTAATACCGCCCCTAATAACAATCTTTTATTTCATTATGAGGGAAAGAGGCTTATTTGTCTAAATGTTTATTGTGGAAACTACATAACGGCTGAGTAGTAACAAATCTTTTAAGAGGAAGATCGCTTTTTTTCTGCCATTCTTCCAACTCTACAGCAGATGGATTTTGTTCCTTAATATGCCGCTCTTCATATGCAATTCCATTATCATTTAACCATTTT
>OMOF01000832.1 GCA_900290375.1 Candidatus Desulfosporosinus infrequens | reverse complement strand
GCATTGTAGGAATATTATTTACCACTTCGATTACCAAGGGCACATCTAAAGAGTTAAGTTGATTATATAATCAAAGAACTGGTGATTTCGTTAGAAAATATTATAATGGTAAGGATACGTAACATAATTAGGGGAGGTATGGTTATGGATAACTTTGAAAAGGTAACAATAGTTAAGAAAGCCAATATCTATTATGATGGAAAAGTGACTAGCAGAACGGTCCTGTTTGAAAACGGTGAAAAGAAAACCTTAGGTATTATGCTACCTGGTGAATACGAATTTGGTACCTCAAACAAAGAAATTATGGAAATTACACAAGGTCACGTTAAAGTAAAATTACAGGGTGAAAATGATTGGTCTACCTTCACAAGTGGAGATTCTTTCGAGGTATCAGCGGATTCTAAATTCAAGCTTATAGTAAAGGAAACGACTGATTATTGCTGTTCATATATTGAACGATAAGATTTAATAAATTAGATTAACATACAAGAGCATCTGCGGTACTAGCGGATGCTCTTGTATTTGCTATCTTCCAAATTATTGATATAATGATAATAATATGAATGAAGGGGGTTGGAACATGAGCGAAGTTGTAAAATTTATATCTGAAGCGGGGACATTTTATATTGCCACTGTTGACGGTAATGAGCCCAAGGTACGTCCATTTGGCCTGGTGATTGAGCATGAAGGTAAGATTTATTTCGGTACCAGCAATCAGAAAAATATATACAAACAGTTACAGGCAAATCCCAATTTCGAAGTCAGCACCACAGCTAAGGACAATCGGTGGATAAGACTTAAAGGAAAAGCAGTATTTGATAATAATTTGGCAGTGAAAGCCAAAGCTTTTGAAAAGTTGCCACATCTTAAGGATATTTACAACTCAATGGATAATCCTATTTTTGAAGTTTTTTATGTCTCTGAAGGAGAAGCTACGATCTATTCCTTCAATGGTGAGTCAAAAACATTTAAATTGTAAATATATTATGAAAGCTTAAAAAGGAGCAGACATCTGTTTATCGGCTATCTTGAACGGGATGAGGCGCCGAATTGGAGGATATTTCCACAAAGATACTGGCAACAATGACAAATAAAATGCCAATGCCCCTAGTTGTCATAACTAGGGGCATTAAAATGGTCAAATAAAATCACAACCACTTCTTGTTGTGTTAACTGGAGCCAACGATGGGACTCGAACCCGCAACCTACTGATTACAAATCAGTTGCTCTACCAATTGAGCTACGTCGGCTTGTGTTATTAGACAAGTATTATTTTAACAATATTGATAGTCATGGTCAAGGGTCTAGCACTAAGAAATTTATGGGATGTTCATTTGACTATAGGTAGTGACTAGGACCTATATCGCCTTAAATTGTGACTATTGCATTATACTCTAAAACGCGTAGAGGTTATACAATGTAAATAGGTGATAAATCTAGGGTTGATCTTTTCAGAATAGTGAGCTTAATAGACGGTAGAAGGTAGAAGGGGTAGGGGTGGAAATGCCATTAATTAAAACAATAGGAAGGTTATTTAAAGGAGAAGA
>OMOF01000833.1 GCA_900290375.1 Candidatus Desulfosporosinus infrequens | reverse complement strand
TGGAGCACCAGCATACCTCACCTCTTCAACCTTTGTAGCGTCAATAAGTGCGTTACTAATAGCCGCTGCTACCTGCTTGCGCTCAAGATTAGTTACCTTAAAAGAATAAATAAATGTTTCGTTTTCCATAACCTGTACCTACCTTTCATTTTTGGTAGGTACATTCATCACTCTGTGTGCAAGGAAAGTCAAGCATTCTATTACACCAACATGCTTAGGGTATTTAATATCTCCCCGTGATATGTTTTAGGTGATGGGCAAAACAGCATAGGTGGAGTTTTCTCTCTGAGATTGTTCAGCCAAGCGAATTCTCCAAAGTAGTGTATTGCTGCTTGATCATATGATTCGCTGGCTTTGAGCAGAGTGGAATAGTATCCGAGATGAATTTGTCTGCCATCGATCCTGATGCCTGCTCTGTATTTATTGAATCGTTTATCGTAATATACACCTTTCACACCTGATATGCTGTCTTTCCGAACTCGTTTATTCCGCCTATTTTCTGTTTGTGTGGCAAACCGTAAATTGGATTTCCGGTTATCAGTTCTAACCCCCTTTATGTGATCTATATCCAAGCCATCCGGCGCATTCATTAAATAACGGTGCATCCTTGTTAGTTTATGATCTATACACGCAAAGACATACCCTTTATTGTCTAAATGCCAAGTGTGGGATAGTACTTTCTGACAATCATCGAGATCAAACATGAACATCTTTCCATTTGGGAAAGCTCCAATCATGTAATTCCCATCCTCAGACAGTCTGTAACTATTCGAATAACAACTCCCACAACTTTGTGTTTTACCTAATGCAATATTACTTCCAGTAGCAATGATTTCTTTACCACAGTTGCATTTGCATTGCCAAAGTGTGTCTCCACTTTTGCCGCGCCCGGCCTCAGCAATTATAGTGAGGCTCCCAAATTCCCGACCCTCCAAATCCCTTTTTCTAGACATTACACCAAGCCTTTCTATAATTAGGCATTAAAAAAAGAGCCAACGACCGAACATAACCGGTTTAGCTCTTACCATCAATTTTTACGCTTGTTTAACGTTTTCCCACGCGATTGTCTCGCAATTACGAATCAGATAAACGTCATCGCTCCCGCCTTTATACTCGATGTATCTCTTCAAAATCACATCGACGAATTTTTCGTCTAGCTCTTGGACATATGCTGTCCTGCCCAACTGGTCTGCACTGATCATGGTGGAACCGCTGCCGCCAAATAAATCCAGTACAATATCCCCTTCGCGGGAGCTGAATGTAATAGGCTTTGCTATTAATTCCAGACTTTTTTGGGTAGGATGTAAGGGGCTGCGCTTGGGCCGATCGAATTCCCATACATCTGTTTGCGTTCTATCTTCTTTTAGCGGATACAGCCTCGGACCACCCTCATTCCACCCGTAAAATATTGCTTCGTATCTGGGCTGCCAGTCTTTTCTACCTAGAACCAAGCTATCTTTCACCCATATGATACTGGAACTCCAATGCCAACCGATTTCTCTGAGAACCTCGTCTATAGTTGGCCATTCCTGAGCAGACATAAATGCGTAAATTGCAGCCCCAGGTTCAGTTGCTTTGATGCCACAAGTAAAGGCATCGTGCAAAAATGCTCTGAAGTTTTCAGTGGACATATTATCGTTGAGAATACCTTCCCGCTTTTTCCAAGACGGGTGATTGGCGTTTCCGTTGTTGTTATATGCAACGTTATAAGGCGCGTCTGTCACGATCAATCTGGCCTTCTGGCCGTTCATCAATTCCTGAACTTCGGATTCAATTGTTGAATCGCCACAACGAAGACGATGCCTACCTAGTAGAAAAATGTCCCCCCGCTGGCTTAGCGGTGTTACAATCTCCTCTAAGGCTTTTTCCGTGTCAAACTCGTCCTCAACAACATCTTTGCCTGCATCCGCGTCGTCGCCATCCAACTCAAATCCGAAGTCCTCCATAGAGAAATCAAGATCGAGGTGACTGAGCTCATCTAGTTCTAAACTTAATAGCTCCAAATCCCACTCGGCTAGTTCAGAGGTTTTATTATCTATCAGCCTGAAAGCCTTGATCTGCGCTTCGTTAAGATGTTCCGCAAATGTGCAGGGAACAGTTTTCATGCCTAATTTGAGTGCCGCTTTCAAGCGTGTATGCCCTGCCACAATTTCGTTGTTCTTATCGAGTAAAATCGGCCAGATGAATCCAAATTCTTTAATAGAGTTGGCTACACCTGCGACCGCAGCGTCATTATTTCTTGGATTCTGTTTAAAGGGTTTGATGTCCTCAACTTTGATTTCAGTGCTATTCAAGTGCTTTGACCTCCTCTGGTTTCAACTCTTCAATATCTTCACCAAACACCTTCGCTGTCTCGATGAGCTTATGGAATTCAAACATTTGTCTCTCAAGATCAGCTTTGACCGGATTATCAGACCAATTACCACGGTCCTTGTTTTTAAGTAAAATGTAGATAGCAGCAACATCAGGCAAGGCATACTTGGTCGTTTTTTCGGTGAACTTAACCTGTACCCCGTCAACATCACGAATAGACACCTTTGTCTCTTCATAGGACATGCCTGCTGCTCTCTTAAAAAGCGCATTTTCAAGCTCAGTAATGGCAACATCTCGCCCTTTTCTAAGAGCTTTGACTAATTCTGGGTACTTCTTTTTATATTCATTTATTGTACACACGCTAATTCCTAAGTTCTTACATACCTGGAGCTCAGTGCAACCATCTCTCATCCATTTCTCAACGAGTATGAGCTTTTCTTCGACTGAGGGCCATTTGTTTTTGGACACCTTTATTCACCACACCTTCACCTGTGATTTACCGCTCTGTTGCCTCTCATCATCCTGTCATAGACTTTAAATTCCTCAGATTCTTCGTACATCTCTCGCAACCATTGTTCGTCGTTGCATTTCTTCCCGTCCCAACGTTTACAGTTAGCACATTTTTTCCTACATCCTGATTTAGTTGGAACAAACAAAGCGCACTTCACCATAGTCCATCCCTGCCCTTATCAAATATAAAAGCCGCCATAAGGCAGCCGTGTTTTAAAAAGAATGCGACCCGAAGGCCGCGATATAAAAAAGGAGGGTGAGCAATACAAAAAAGCCCCTGGACAAGTTAATTAAAATGTCCAAGAGCCTCTATATACTTTTCACATCTTGATTATATCACCCAAAATAGTAGCAGTACAAGTCTCAATTCAGGGTCATTTTAGGGCCAATTTAGGGCTACTTTTTCAAATTCAAACATTTTGCAAATATCATCAACTGCTTTTTTTCGGTATCTCTTTAACGTAGCCCTTGATACCTGGTATTTACTCTGCAGCTCATCCCAGGGCATCCTGTTGATGACCATATCAGTTATGACCTCCGAAAGCCTCGGTTCCAATAGTTTGATGCAACGCTCAAAAGCATCCAACTCACGCTTTTGTTTCTCATACTGCCGTACCATTTCCCTCAATAGCTCCATATTCTCACTGTCAGCAAATGTCTTGTACATAATTGCGATCCTCCCTGATTTATCTGTAATGTTACTGTTCTGAACGTACTCACCGTCGGGACTGGAAAATGTTAATGCCGTGATAACCTCGTTATCACCTAACCCAGAAAAATGTGATATCTGAAACCGTCGAACTCCAAGGTCCTGTTTTATTTCGCGATGGCTTTTGAATAGCCTCTTTAACCACTCTCTCGTATCCACTCTGTCTCACCTCCAGATGTCAGTAATATTGCTCCAGTTACACAGATCGTCGTCGCAGGAATCACAGGGATCACTTTTTAATTCAGCTAATTTTTCCGCAGTTATTGATGCAAACTCACACTGACGGCATTTCCGACAAGACGCTTCAATGGACTTTTTTCCCACCTTCGCCCAATGATCAATCGACATAATAAATTTCATCGCCATAGCGCCCACTTGGATTGCTTCCTCACGAAGCCGTTTTTTGTCCAGACGCTTTTGCCTAATTTCTTCAAAAAGTTCATCAAGTTCTTCCAGCATCACGGCATAGCCCTCATGAGGTGAAGCGAAGCTTGTCCCATACATTCGGTTGGCTCTGTTAAGTTCTTTGATCAGGAGGTCTGCTGTGACCTTTGTCTGTTGAACCCGATCAAGTCCTTCGATTCGTCGCATTTATTGACACCCCTTCTCTATCGCGTCACGCCAACATTTGCGACAATAGTGACGACAATCTAAATCCTTGTGATTTACAAGTCCGATGAAGTCCGGGCATATCTCAGATTTAATAAATTCGACAAACCGTTCAAGTCGACGTTTTAACTCAGAGTTTTCGGCTT